>JAUYJR010000009.1 GCA_030699255.1 bacterium
TGAGCGCCCGCGGCAACAAGCCCCGCCACGTGCGCAATATCAGCCACAAGGTATGCCCCAACTTCGTTTGCAATATTGGCCATCTTTTCAAAAGGAAACAGGCGGGGATACGCGGAGGCCCCCACCCACATGAGACGGGGACGGTGCTCTTTTGCCAGAGAGAGAACCTTTGCAAAATCAATGGATCCGTCTTCCTCAACGTGGTAAGGAACGCTCTTGTAGAACCGCGCAGAGAACGTGTTGGGTGCCCCGTGAGTCAAATGCCCTCCGTCCACAAGCCCTTGGCCCATAATGACATCTCCGGGTTCCACAAGCGCAAGGTACACGGCCGCGTTTGCAGGAGCTCCCGACAAGGGCTGAACATTAGCGTGCGGCACACCAAAGATCTCTTTTGCCCTGGCAATGGCAAGATTCTCAACTTGATCCACAAACTCGTTTCCTCCGTAGTATCTTTTTCCCGGGTATCCCTCCGAATACTTGTCCGTTAGCACGGACCCCAGGGCCTCTAGTACAGCCAGAGACGTATGGTTTTCAGAAGGAATCAATTCAAGCCCCTCTTGCCGGCGCTTGAGCTCAGAGGCAATGAGATCCGCAATTTGAGGATCTGTTTTTTGTAGGTTGTCTTTATTCATAATGCTGTTGTTATTGCGAGCCCTTCGACTTCGCTCAGGACAAAATCTAGCGAAGCAATCTAAACTTCGAGCTTGTGCTTTCAGAAGAGACCGCCATAAAATTCTGCTGAATTTTTGGCTCGATCTCAGCACCGTCGCGCTTGCGAACGTCCTTCTGGAAGCACATGCTCTACGTTAGTAAAACATGGCGCGTACCTATATCATACCCTCTCATTGTCATATATTTTCTGCTCCTCCACAAGTTCTCCTTTGGGTTCCAGTAAGAACGCTGGACCTAGCGATTTTCCCGATTCAACACGAGAGCCAGCTCCCATGGCCATTCCAAATCGCTCTCTCTTTACCACGGCTTCTCTGTTTGCAAGACGCACCAAAAGACCCTGAGCTCCCTTGCTTTCTACTGTCACATTATCTCCCACCACGCAATCCTCCGCTACCACGGAGTCTTGTATTTTGCAGTTCTTGCCAATATGGGATCTTTTCCAGATAATGCTGCGTCGTATCTCGCTTTCATCCCCCACAACAACACCTTCTTCCAGAGACAAGGGACCCTCAAGTATACATCCTCGCCCCACCTTGCACTCGGGACCAATCACACAAGGGCCTGTAATTTCACACCCCTCCCCCAGCACCGCGCTCTCATGAATCGCAACCTCCTGATTCTCTCTCAAATACGGAGGGGCCATAAAAAAAGAACAGGCATCTAGCAAGCTCCACGCGTATGATAGAGGTTGCCAATACGATGCTTTAATCAGCTTCATGCCTCCTCTTTTGGCAAGTGTCTTAATATAGTCGGTAAGCTCTTCTTCTCCTCGAGAAGAAATGCCGGTCTTCTCAAGAAACACGTCTTTAGGAACATGGTACATGCCAATGTTCGCAAGAGAAGACGGGGGGTGTTCGGGCTTCTCTATAATATCCTCCACCATATCTCCCTTAGGAACAATTACTCCAAATTCTCGGGGATTCTCTACTTCCAAGGCAAGTAGTGAGGGAAACGCGTTTCTGCATGCCTCAATATCAGCTTGCGCGTACAAATCATCTCCGTAGAGAACAAGAAACTTTTCCGGAAGTTCATTGAGCGCGCATCGGAGAGCAGCCCCTGTTCCCATGGGATCTTGCTGAACAACATATCGAACATCAAGCCCCTCCAGAGGAGAGCTTCCCAGCTCCTTCTCAATATCTCTCTTTACCCCCTGCACCAACACAACGTCTTCAATGCCGGCCTCCCGCAATGTCTTGAGCGTGTACCACAAGAGAGGCTTTCCCATGAGCTTGCTCAATCCTTTATGAACGCCATTGAGTGGCCAGAATCGCGAGGAAGATCCCGCGGCTAAGATAACAGCGGTTGTTGTTTGAGTGTTATTCATAGTGATAGGAGAATTTTTCCAAGAATACCGGAGTCATGTCTGATAGACGTCCTTTTAATGGGATCTTTTTGAGGAAGCATGGGAATTTTTTTTGAGATTACACTTCTTCCAATATATCTTAACGCGCTAGGCTCCTCTCTAAATTCAACGGGCCTCTCTCCCTTCCTTGCGTACTTTTTTAGAAGATGAGGTTCCGGTCTCCTGCTGTTGTATATAATATAATCAAACGCGCACCCAAGGTATTTCTCAATTTCACGAGTATAATCTTGAACACTCCACCCATCCGTATGCCCCTTTTTTGTCATAAGACTGCAGATATATACCTTCTTTGCTCTGCTTTTGCAAATGGCTTGCGAGAGCCCTCCAACAAGAAGGTTCGGCACCAGACTGGAGTAGAAGCTTCCGGGACCCACAACAATCAAGTCTGCTTCTCTCACAGCTTGTAGGGCAAGAGGATTTACCTTTGCATTTGGCTTGAGCGAGATACGCTGAATATTGTTCTGTATTGGAGTTTCGTCCACGACATGTTCTCCGCTTATAGTTCCTCCATCCTTTAGGCGCATAACAAGGCGTACTTTGTCCAATGTAGCGGGAATAACCTTTCCCTCCAAAAGAAGAATTTCTGATGCTTTCTCAACCGCCTTTTCAAAACTTCCTGTTACTTTCTCAAGCGCTGACAAGAGGAGATTCCCAAACGCATGCCCTTTGAGTCTTCCGTTTTGGAAGCGGTAGTTCATGAGCTTCCGCATGAGCATGTCGGAACGAGAGAGTGCAACCAGGCACTGTCGCACATCTCCGGGAGGCAGAACGCCCAGCTCGTCTCGTAATACCCCCGTTGATCCGCCGTCATCTGCCATGGTAACAATGGCGGAAAGTCTAACTGGATGCTTTTTGAGTCCCGACAGAACTGTGAATGTTCCCGTTCCTCCTCCAATAACAACAATGAATTTTTCTTTTCCCATTATTCTACCGTTACGCTTTTTGGGTGTTTTTCAGCTTGCGATAATTTTCAACAATTCCACACATAGTATTTTGCAGACTAAAATAGCATATTTCCAATAAATATCAGCACGGCAAGAATAAAGACGAAAAAGGAAATCAGAGCAAATGCGAGAGCGCTATTCCCTAACGCCTTCCAGGCAGAAAATCCTTGAACCTCTCCAAGACACTTCCAGAATACAATAATGCCCCATATGGCAACAACTATCTCAATGATAGTGAACCCGGTAAGCAAAAGGGAAAGTGTTGTGCTCGATTCAACGAGTATCATTGTGCTGGCAAACAGTTCGTCTCCAAACAGAAGGAGTTTTGGTAGTAGTAATAAAAGAACCCAAATAAATGGTATGGAAGCCCATGCGACTGCCAGCCTGATCTGTTTCAGAGAAGCTTTCCCTCCAAGCAGGATACCGGTCCATTTTAATACTGAGCTTCCTACATAGAGTTGTAGGAGGCCGGCGACAATGCCTCCGGGGATGGCGATAAGAAAAATCACAGGAAGAGACAGCACATCGCCCGCATTTTTCATAGAGGCGCGAGCAATAGTAGTTCCAAATCCCGCCAATGAAACGAGGATAATCGGCAATATGGGGGAATATGTTCTTTGCAGGATTGCTCGCATTGTTTCTCGAGGCTTTCTCCAAATAGAAATCCAGGGATTCAGTTGTTCTGTTGAAATATCTTCTATCATAAAAATTATTTGGAATAGTTAATCCCACCAGCAGTATAATATACCGTCACGCTCCATGGCTTGAGCAAGAGCGCCAATACTGCCAACTCCCTGATCAACCACATCGGGGCATAATGACTCCACGTTCCGCGCAAAAGAAATCATATCTTCCGGAAAACGTTCAATATCCGCCTCAAACCAATCATAATCTGCTCCCCGAATGAGTATGCCAAGGTTGTAACGCAACTCCCATTCCTGCAACACGCGAATAATGTCTTCCGTGAAAATATCATAGTTTGCTCCATTTGTTTCGTGAATTCGCAAAATATCATACTGATCATGAGTCTTGATTATACCGACCGCATCTGGCACAAACCCGAAATTGCTTTCACTTTGAAAGACAGTATACCCAGAAGCGGAGAGTGTTGGGCGGAGCCCTTCTATAATGCTTTGTACGTGTTTTTGATCTACTACGGCAGAAATCCCCCGAGGCACGGGATTATTTTTTAAAGCATCTTCAAAGAGAGGGTGAGATTCTTGAGGAGAATTTATTTGCTGCGCTATCCTCTGGAGTGAAGAATAAGGATACAGCGGTTCTAGTGTGGACTTCGTTTTGCGCTTGAAGAGTAATGCGACATCTTCCGAGAACTCGAGACTCTGTACCAACTCATCTTCTTCGCTCGTGAGCACCGTATTTGTATCCATAAAAATGCTCACGCCAAGGAGAAGAACAATAAGCAACACAAAGGCCATTGCGTATCGCCACTCAATTTCCGGGATTGATATAATTCTTTTCATATCACAATATTTACTAATGTGCCGGGTATAACTACTATATCTTTCACCTCTTTTCCCTCAATCCACTTCTGAATATTCTCGTTTTTGAGCGCCTTTTCCCGTAAATCATCACTTGTGCTGTCAGAGGAAACCTCCATAACATCTCGCACCTTCCCGTTCACCTGCACGGGAATTTGAAGAATATCCTCTTTCAACAACTCTTCTCTGTATTCTGGAAATGCCTGTTCGTGAACGCTCTCTTTCTCTCCAATTCTCTCCCACAGCTCCGAAACAATAAACGGACAAAACGGAGCAAGGAGCAGTAAGAAAGTTTTGTACAACGAAAGAGAGATACCATCTCGGCGATCCATCTCGTTTGCCAGCATCATGAGCTGACTAATAGCTGTATTACAATGCAGTTCCTCAATATCCTCCCCAACCTTCTTAATAGATTGATGCAGTATTGTTTTGAGAGGAGCATTATCTTGGTGTTCTCCCACCTTGTCTTGCAACCGCCAGGTGCGTTCCAAAAAACGCTTTACTCCGGCAATATTTTGCGTGTTCCATGCCTTCATGTCAGCCAACGGCCCCATAAACATTTCATACAGGCGAAGAGAGTCTGCTCCAAACTTTTCAATAATCATATCCGGATTTACCACGTTGCCCAAGGATTTAGACATCTTCCGCCCGTCTTCCGCCATAATCATTCCCTGATGACGAAGCTTCAAAAACGGCTCCTTAAATGACACATACCCAAATTTGTGCAGAACTTTTGTAAAGAAACGCGCGTACATGAGATGCAGAACGGTATGTTCTGCCCCCCCCACATACAAATCCACGGGAAGCCACGTTGCGATATGCTCTTCCGAAGCAAATTGCTTATTATTGCGAGGATCAGCAAATCGAAAATAGTACCATGAAGAGCAAACAAATGTATCCATGGTGTCAACCTCAGGACTCCAGCCTTTTCCAAATATGCGTTCAGTGCGCTCTTGTAGTTCTTTTGACTGGGCAAGAGGAGAAACACCTGTTGGCTTAAATTCAACATCCGTGGGAAGCATCCAGGGCAGATGTTGCTCCGGCACAGGATGGGGATTGCCCTGAGGATCGTACACAATAGGAATAGGGGCTCCCCAGTACCGCTGACGAGAGATAAGCCAGTCACGCAGTTTGGTTACCTTCTTCATTTCTCCTCCAACAAACTTGATAATGGCTGGTTTTGCTTCTTCCGATGACATACCATCAAAAGAACCCGACCCCACAAGATGTCCTTCACCCGTGTATGCTTCTTCCAGTACAGGACAGATTGGCTGAGGGTATTTATCGCAGATAACCTGCTTAATAGGAAGATTAAATTTCTTGGCAAATGCCCAGTCCCGTTGATCATGAGCCGGAACCGCCATAATAGCTCCCGTGCCGTAGTGAGCAAGCACGTAGTCTGCAATATACACAGGAATTTCTTCTTTGGTGGCGGGGTTCACCGCTTTTACTCCTTTTAGCTCCACCCCCGTTTTATCCTTCTCTTCCGCCGTGCGCTCAAGATCCGTCTTTTCTCTGGTTTTTGCCACGTATAACTCAACCTCTTCTCTGTTTGTAATGTGTGATTTGAAATTTGAAATTTCCGGATGCTCGGGGGCAAGCACAAGGTATGTTGCTCCAAAGAGGGTATCTGGCCTTGTGGTAAAGACCTCAATGTTTTGTTTAGGAATTTGCCCAGTCATACGACTGGGCACCCTGTCGAATGACAGGGTGAATTTGAGTTCAGCACCAGCCGAACGACCAATCCAGTTCCGCTGATTGCGTACTGTTGATTTCGGCCAGTCTACTTCTTCCAAATCATCAACCAGCTGGTCTGAAAACTCGGTAATCTTGAAAAACCACTGCTCAAGATCTTTCTGAATCACCTTGGTACTACACCGCTCGCAGGCACCGCTCACCACCTGCTCATTTGCCAACACCGTCTGACAAGAAGAACACCAGTTTACATTTGCCTTTGCCTTGTACGCAAGGTTATTGTTGTACAAGAGAAGAAAAAACCACTGTGTCCACTTGTAGTACTCTGGGGTATGCGTGCCAATCTCTCTGCTCCAGTCATAGGAAAGCCCCAGGCGCTGAATCTGTTTCCGAAAGGTTTCCATTGCCTTCTCGGTGGTCTCTTTTGGATGAATACCCGTTTTGACCGCATAGTTTTCCGCGGGAAGCCCAAACGCGTCCCACCCCATGGGATGGAGTACATTATACCCCTTCATACGCTTATACCTGCTGTAAATATCTGTTGCCGCGTATCCTTCCACATGGCCAACATGAAGACCCGATCCAGAAGGATACGGAAACATGTCTAATACGTAAAGCTTTGGCTTTTGAGAATCTTCTCTGGCTGCTCCCATACCCTGTTCTTTCCAGGTTTTGCCCCATTTCTCTTCAATAAATTGGGGGTTGTATCGCTCCTCCATATACCCTCAGTTGTACTCTTTTTTGCCCTTATTGTCTATCCCGGTCGTGTTATCATTGCGAGTGACAGA
>JAUYJR010000011.1 GCA_030699255.1 bacterium
TGCGATCTGGCTTGGAGGATCAGATTTTGGCTGAACAGGAGAGCGCGGCTCACGAAGCGGCGGACCGAGTTCAGGAGTTTATGCGTTCAAAAATTCAGAATCTCATTGTTCACTCTCAAGCTCCTTCTGTGTTTCGCTACATAGAGACGGGAGAAGGGAGAGATGACGCGTACCTTCAGCTTTCCGTTCTTTTGCGGCAATATCGGGATGTTCAAGACGTGAGCCTGCTTAATAGAGACGGCAGAGAAACTGCCCGCATGTCTTTGGATCATACTTTTGAAGACAAGGAGTTGGTTTCTCGCCGTCATGAGGCGGACTTTATCTTTCCGTTCTTCCGTTACGGGCTTGAATATATTGGTCCTGTGGTGTTCTCTTCTGAGGGCAAACCCATGGTGAATATTTCGGTTCCAATTACCACGCTTCTTAGTAACCGTAATGATGTGGGTGAATCCGGAGAAATTTTTGGAGTTCTTGTGGCTCGCGTGAGCTTGGAAGATATTCTCCGTTCCGTCTCTCGTTTCCAAGTTGGAAGTCAGGGGTATGTATATATTGTAGATGATCAACATCGTATTGTTGCTCACCCCGATCCTCTTATGGCGCAGGGAGACTTTGATGCCTCTCAGGTAGAAGTGATCCAGCGCCATATTGAGCAACAAGAACGTCTCCAGCAAGAAGGGAAGAGGCAGACAACCACTCTTGTTACCGATCGGGGAAAAAGTGAGTTGGGCGTTGATGTTCTTGCAACACACATTTACCTTCCCACACTTGGGTTTGGCGTTGTAATGCAACAACCAATTAAGAAGGCGCTTGCTCCAATAGCAAATGTGCAGAGTTTTGCACTCCTCCTCTTTATAGGGGGAGTGAGCGTGGCAATTATTGCAAGCGTATGGCTTGCGGGCCGTCTTGTTTCTCCCGTTCAGCAACTACACGCGGGAATAGAGCAGGTGCGACAGGGCAACGCGTCTTACAGAGCTCAGATAAACACAAAAGATGAAATTCAGGATCTGGCTCGGGCGTTTAACCATATGCTTGATGAGGTTGAGGTGTCAAAGACTGAGCTCCAGGAGTCCGAGTCGATACTCAAGATACGCGTGTTAGCTCGTACTAGGGAGTTGCAGGAGCTGACAAAAAGCCTAGATAGAAAAGTAAAGGAAAAGACAAAAGAGCTTGAGTCAAAAGTGAAAGAGCTGGAGAAGTTCAATAAGCTTGCCGTGAAGCGCGAACTCAAAACGATTGAGCTCAAGAGAGAGCTTAGTCAGGCAAAGAAGAAGCAAGACCCTTCATCTAGTCAAGAACAATCATCATAAGAAATGGAAACGGGAATTTTTGAACTAGCTCTTGTGTTTTCAATTGCGGCCGTACTTGGGGTGGCAGCTGTGGTGTTGCGCCAGCCCCTGGTGCTTGCTTACCTGGCAACGGGAGCTGTGATAGGGTTTTTTAATATCTTTCATATTGCGGACAGGGAGATATTTTCGGTATTTGCGGATCTTGGCATTATGTTTCTTCTCTTTCTGGTGGGCATGGAGATGAACTATACCTCTCTGCGAAAAGTGGGGGGAGTCTCTCTTCTTGTTGGCCTGGGCCAAATTCTCTTTACCGCTTTTTTTGGATTTTTTATTGCAAGCTCCCTGGGATTTGTTGCGATTCACGCGTTCTACATTGCAATAGCCCTCACGTTTTCCAGCACTATTATTATTGTAAAACTCCTTTCTGACAGAAAAGCCCTTCAAAGTTTGTACGGAAAAATCAGTATTGGGTTTCTGCTGGTTCAAGACGTGGTGGCAATTCTTGCCCTCATTATTGTAGCTGGCATTGGAGAGCACGGATCGGTTAATATACCTCAGCTTGCGGCAAGCGTTTTCTGGGGCGCTGCGTTGTTTGTTGTCATGATGGTGCTGGGTCGCACCATTTTGCCACGCATCTTTGATATGATAGCTCGCTCCCAAGAACTCCTCTTTCTCCTGAGTCTTTCTTGGGTTTTTCTTGTTGCTGCCATTGTTAGCACTTTTGGATTTTCTATTGAGATTGCCGGATTTTTGGCGGGTATTGCATTGGCAAATTCTTCCGAACACTTTCAGATTGCTCATCGTATCAAGCCCTTGCGGGACTTCTTTATTCTGGTGTTCTTTGCCATTCTTGGAGCGTCTCTGGTGCTCTATGAGATTTCAGCGCTCTGGCTTCCTATTCTCGTTCTCTCTCTATTTGTACTGATTGGGAATCCGCTCATTGTTATGGCCATTATGGGAGCGTTGGGATACCGCAAGAAGACAAGTTTTTTGGCGGGCATTACGGTGGCTCAAATCTCGGAGTTTAGCTTGATTCTTGCCGTACTTGGATACCGTATGGGGCATATTCCGGATGAAGTTGTGGGCGTTATATCAACCGTTGGCGTTATAACCATTACGGTCTCCACCTACCTTATAACTCATGGAGAAAAAGTATTTGAATTCTTCTCTCCCATTCTTGGAATCTTTGAAAGAAAAAACTACAAACGAGATGAAGCATTTGGCGAGCAGGGAAGCTCCATTATTCTGATAGGGCACGACCGTACCGGAAAATCTATTGCCTCACATCTTCCAAAAGAAGAAACATTGCTGGTGGATTTTAACCCTGATGTTATTGCGGATCTTAGATCTCATGGATTCAGATGCGTGTTTGGCGATGCCTCGGATCCCGATATTGCGGAGACCGTTGATTTCTCATCTGTTAATCTCATTATCTCAACAGCTCCCATGCTGGAAGACAACCTGAGCCTCCTTGCCGTTATTAGGAGTCTGCCTCAACCGCCTCTGGTAATTGTTAGAGCGGAAACAGAAGAAGACGCAAAAAAATTGGAGCGTGAAGGAGCAGATTACATCTTTATTCCTCTCTTGTATTCAGGAGAGCATTTAGGGAAGGCAATCTCTCGTTCTCGGGGAGATTTTACTCTTCTCTTGAGCGCTCTAAAAGGAGGCACCATGTAAGTTGCGGGACTTTTGAGAGCTGGTATGATGAGGGTATGAACCTTGCTTCCCGCATGCGGCCGGCATCCCTGCAAGAATTTGCGGGACAGAGACACCTGCTTGATAAAGGCAAGGTGCTTGCTGTTTTAGTAGAGAAAGGCGCCTTCTCATCTCTAATTTTTTGGGGTCCTCCGGGATCTGGAAAAACAACGCTCGCCCAGCTTCTGGCGTCTTCTCTTAGTGCTGAATTCCATCAGCTTTCAGCTGTTTTGATGGGCAAAAAAGAGCTCATGCGAATTGTAGGGGAGGCGGAACTGGCAAGAGAACGGGGGATTCCTACTGTCTTGTTTGTTGATGAGATTCATCGGTGGAACAAGGCGCAACAAGATGCCCTTCTACCACACGTGGAGAGTTCTCTTATTACGCTCATTGGAGCCACAACCGAGAATCCTTCATTTGAGGTGGTGGGTCCTCTGTTGTCTCGGTGCAGAGTTCTGCAACTCTACAAGCTTAGAGAGGAAGACTTGGAGGAGATCTTAAACCGAACTCTGTCTGATAATACAAGGGGATTGGGAGGGCAAGGCATTACCCTTTCTCAAGACGCCAAGACAATACTCCTGGCTCTCTCTGGAGGAGACGCAAGAGTTATGCTTAACGCGCTAGAAGCTGCTTTGTCTCACAGCTCCTCTATTTCTCAAGAAATTATTTTAGAGGTGTTTCAGAAAAAAGGAGGGTTGTATGACAAAAAGGGAGACGAGCACTACAACATGGCAAGCGCGTTTATTAAATCTCTGCGAGGATCTGATCCCGACGCGGCTCTCTACTACCTTATGCGTATGTTAGAAGGAGGAGAAGATCCTTTGTTTCTTGCCCGCCGTATGGTTATTTTTGCCTCGGAAGATATTGGATTACGGGACAGAGCTGCTCTTACGCAGGCGCAGTCCGCGTTTCAGGCAGTGCATACTGTTGGCATGCCGGAGGCTCAGCTGATTTTGGGGCACATGGCAATTCTCTTGGCTACCCTGCCAAAATCACGCGCGGTTGTAAACGCGGTGGATCGGGCAAAAGAAGCAGTTGCTGATTACCTTAACGAACCTATTCCCTTGCATCTTCGCAATGCGCCAACCAAACTCATGAAAGACCTTGGATACGCAAAAGAGTACGAGTGGTCGGAAGGCTATGTGGGACCAAAGAAAAAAGACCAGTCGTTTTTGCCAGACAAGCTCAAGGGAAAAGTGTTTTTTAAAAAAGAAGATGTTGGCTAGGAGCGCCCAAGCTTTTTCTCTTCCGCGTGGGTAAAAATGGATTTTAGGTGTTCCATACCTTGGTTTGAGAGAATAGAGAGGGGAGTGGCATCTATTCCCATCTGCTTGATTTTTTGCTCAAGCTCTTGTTCGGAAACGCAGTCGCTCTTGCTCATAAATACGTACTCCTCTTTTTTGAGCAGAGCAGGGTTATATTGTTCCAACTCTTTTCTTATGAGATGGTAGTCTTCCTTTGGATTTGAGGACTCTGCTGAAACAAGATGGATAAGTATTGAGGTTCGCTCAACGTGTCGCAAAAATTTTAAGCCAAGTCCTTTCCCTTGAGAGGCGCCCTCAATAATTCCGGGAATATCGGCCAAGACTAGGCTTTGGTATACCCCAAGATTTGGTTCAAGTGTGGTAAAGGGATAGTTTGCCACCTTGCTGTTTGCGCGAGTTAATTCATTGAGCAGGCTTGACTTCCCCGCGTTTGGCAGACCAATAATACCAATATCCGCAATGAGTTTAAGCTCAAGACGAATCGTTGCTTCTTTTCCTTTTTCCCCTTCCTCTCGTTCTTCGGGAGTTGTGTTGGTGGATGATCGAAAAAGGAAGTTTCCCTTTCCTCCTTTGCCTCCTCTGGCAACGGGAATGAGCTGTCCAATGGTGGTTATCTCCCGAGTTTCTCCCGTTGCAAGATTATGAATAACAGTTCCAACGGGAACTTTTCGAATGGCATCTTCTCCGGCTCTTCCATCTCTTAGTTTCTGTCTTCCTTCTTCTCCGTTACCTGCCTGAACATTTTTTTGAAAACGAAAGGCTCGAAGAGCTCCAATGTCCTCTGTTCCTTGTAGGTATACGTCTCCTCCCTTTCCTCCGCTCCCTCCTGTGGGGCCCAGCGTCATCTTGGTTCTGCTAAACGCAACAGTTCCAGCTCCTCCGGTTCCCGCTGTAACCTCTATGGTAATGTCATCTATAAGCATAGGTATGGTATACGGTATTCCGCGTAAAGTAGCAAGAAAAAGCCAACTCTTGACTTTTCTAAAGGAAGTGGTACCTTGTTGATAAGTGTTAGGTGTTTCCCCCATGGCAGCCTCCTGCAAAGGGCGCACGCGTGGTTCAAGGAAGAGGTCGCCCTAGCACCAAAATGTAAAGTTTTCGATCATGACAAAAAGACTCTACGTAGGAGGTCTGCCATTCCGCTCAACGGAAGATGCCGTGCGAGACGAGTTCTCCAAGGCAGGAACCGTGGAATCTGTTTCTATCATCACCGATCGATTCTCAGGACGATCCCGAGGATTTGGATTTGTGGAGATGGCTACAGAGGAAGAGGCAAAAAAAGCAATCGAGATGTTTGACGGACAGGACTTTGATGGAAGAAAGCTGACCGTAAACGAAGCGAAAGAGCCTCAGGGCCAGCGCGACGCCAGATAGCCGATTGTTTCTCACGGAGGAGCCGTCTCAAACGAGGCGGCTTTTCCTTTTTTCTATTTTGCGTGATATATTGAGCGCATGAATATTGACGGGAACTGATACTATGAAAGAACTCTGGCACGCACTCAAGAGAGACGATGTTCTGCAAAAACTCCAAACGCAGGAATCGGGGTTATTGGAAGAAGATGCGTTGCTTCGCCTCCAGCAAGAAGGATTAAATACCCTGAAAGAAGAGAGACCCGAAGGAATCGGAAAAATATTTCTGCAACAGTTCCAGAGTCCTTTGATTTACGTTTTACTTGCAGCGGCGGGCATTGTGCTGGCATTGGGAGACTTTATTGACGGCATCATCATCATTGCCGTTTTACTGTTTAATGCGCTCCTTGGAGCGTTTCAGGAACTCAAAGCTCAAAACACCTTGCTTGCGCTCAAGAAGTTTGTTGAAACAACGGCTACCGTTCTGCGGGATGGCAAGGAGCGTGTTATTTCTGATATTGATCTTGTACGAGGAGATATGATTCTCCTCCAGGAGGGAGAACGGGTTCCCGCCGACGCCCGTCTTTTGATTTCTCAAAACTTGCGCGTAGACGAGTCGAGCTTTACGGGGGAATCAACTCCCGTACAGAAAGCAGAAGAACTCTCGGAAGAAGAATTGGAGCGCGCCTCAGCTCTTCTTGTTCAGGAGCGGAGAACTATGGTGTTTAAAGGAACAACAATTGTTGCCGGAACAGGAAAAGCCGTGGTTGTAGCAACGGGGATGAATACCCAGATTGGAGGAATTTCGGCTCAGCTGTCATCTATTAGTACTGATGTTCCCCTCAAAGCAAACATTGCCCGTCTTTCAAGAGTAATCATTGCGGGTGTTTTTGTTGTTGCCTTGCTCTTATTCTCCGCCGGTGTTTTGTTGTTTGGGAAAGAGGTGTCTGAAATGTTTAAACTTGTGGTAGCGCTTGCGGTTTCATTTATTCCCGAAGGGCTCCCCGTTGCCCTTACCCTCATTTTGGTTGCGGGAGTCTGGCGCATGGCAAAACGCAATGCTTTAGTGAAGCGCTTGCAGGCCGTGGAAGCACTGGGGCAGGCAAGCGTTATTGCCGTGGATAAGACGGGAACAATAACTAAGAATGAACTTGTGGTGCGCAAGATTTTTGCGGGAGACAGAATTATTGACGTGACAGGAGAAGGGTATGATGTTTCAGGGTTATTCTCTTGGCATAGTAAAGAAGTATTGCCCTCCACGCTCCCCGAACTTGCGTTTGCTTGCAGGGCGGCTGCGCTTTCAGCAGCCAGCGTTATTATGGCTTATTCTCAAAAAGATCAGCGGTGGAACATGACGGGAGATCCAACGGAAGCTGCCATTATGGTGTTGGGAAAAAAAGGAGGGTATGAGGAGTTAAGAGAAACATTGCCATTGATTTGGGAATTGCCGTTTGACGCAAAAAGCAAAACACGCCTTGTTATTAGAGAAGAAGGGGGAGATCGTTTTGCAATTATAACAGGCGCTCCGGAGCGCATTTTGGAACTCTCTTTAACAGAAGAGAAATCCTCTCTCCTTCAGCCTATATCTCAAGAACGTAGAGAAGAACTTGAAGCTGTCATTACAGACCTTACAAGCCAGGGGCTTCGTGTTGTGGGATTTGCCACGGCTCGCGTGAATGATTCCCGCATAGAGAACAACTCGCTTCCTCCGTTTACCTTTGGAGGATTTTGGGCAATGCAGGATACCGTGCGTCCGGAAGCAAAAGAGGCGCTTGCAATGGCAAGGAGGGCGGGCATGCGGGTTGTTATGATTACGGGAGATCATAAGCTTACCGCACAGGCAATAGCGAGAGAGGTGGGAATTTTTCGGGAGGGAGATTTGGTGCTGACAGGATATGATATTGAGGGAATGGAGGAAGAAGATCTTCTTCAAGCGGTGGGAGAGGCGAGCGTGTTTGCGCGAGTTACGCCGGAGCACAAACTCCGTATCATACGCACGTTCCGCAGGCGAGGAGAGGTGATTGCAATGACGGGAGACGGTATAAATGACGCGCCTTCGCTTGTTGCCGCGGATCTTGGAGTTGCTATGGGAAGAGCGGGAACCGAGGTGGCAAAGGAGGCCGCGGATATTATTTTGCTTGATGATAACTTTGGCAGTATTGTTGCTGCGGCGGAAGAAGGGAGAAATATCTATCGGACAATTCGCAAAGTGCTCCAGTACCTCCTCTCAACAAATATTGGAGAAGTTCTTGCCATATCGGTGGCACTGTTTGTTTTTACGGAGCATCCTTTGCCTCTCATTGCGGTGCAGATTCTCTGGTTGAACTTTGTTACGGACGGCTTTTTGGTAGCTGCTCTTGCTATGGAGCCAAAAGAGAATAACCTGCTTGACCGTCCACTTGCCTCACGCAATGTAGCTCTTGTTGACGCGCCTCTGTTGGGCACAAGCCTATTTGTTGGCATTATTATTGCTATGGGATCTCTCTTGGTATTTTGGCAAGAGGTTTCCGTAGGATCCATAAAAGCACAGAGCATGGTATTAGCTACCATGGCCTCATTTCAGTGGTTTCGAGCTTGGTCAACTCATACGGGAGATGAGTCGGTGTTTACTGTAAATCCGTTCTCGAACCGTTTTTTGGTTGGAGCGCTCCTGCTTGTTATTGCCCTCCAGATGATTGCTTTCTATACTCCGCTTATGAATACAATCCTCCGTACAGTTCCGCTCTCATTGGCTGATTGGGCGCTTGTGGTGGGAATCAGTTCATCCGTACTTATTGCGGAAGAGTTACGCAAATTTATACGCAATAGATTCTGGGTGTCATAACGCCTTGAATTCTAGCTTGAAACGCAACACCCCTCCTCGTCATTGCGAGAGCACTACGAGTCCGCCAACTCCGAGAGTATACCTTTGCAAGACCGTCAAAATTCTGCTGAATTTTTGCCTTGCGCTTCGCACCGTCGTGCTTCAGGGCCATCTTGCAAAGGCATACTCTCTTCGTTGTAAGTGAGGAAGTCATGCTTTGTTAACGC
>JAUYJR010000017.1 GCA_030699255.1 bacterium
TCTTTTAAAAGATCAAACTCCTGCGCCTGTACAGGATAGAGGCTGGCAAACACCATGGGTCTTGGAATCTGGTACCCCGGAAGAGGCATATCCTTTGCTGATTTCACCGATACTGTATCTCCAATTCGTACATGCCCCGCATTTTTCACCCCGGTTGCAATATATCCAATCTCTCCCGCGGACAACGTATCTATGGGGGTATCTCCCGGCAAGAACACCCCAACCTCTTTAACGGCAGAGGTTTCCTTTGTGCCAAGAAACACAACCTTATCATCTTTTTTTACGGACCCGTCTACAACTCTCACGTAGGCCAGAATACCTCTAAACGCATCAAACTTGGAGTCAAAGATAAGGGCGCGCAAAGGCCCTGCTTTTTCACCATTGGGAGGAGGAACCAATGCAATAACACGGTCTAGAAGTTCCTTCACATTTGTTCCTTCTTTTGCCGAAATAAGAAGAATGTCTTCCGGATCCGTTCCTGTTAACTCAGCTACCTGCTTTTTCACTTCTTCCGTCTGGGCCAGAGGGGCGTCAATTTTATTCACCGCTGGCACAATAACCAGATTTTGAGCCTTTGCCGTCATATAATGAGCAAGTGTCTGCGCTTGAACACCCTTGGTTGCGTCTACTAAAAGAATGGCTCCCTCCACCGCGGCAAGTGATCGAGAAACCTCGTAAGAGAAGTCGGCGTGCCCCGGAGTGTCAATCAAATTGAGTATATAACTGCCATACCGCATTTTAACCGGCTGCATTTTGATAGTAATCCCCTTCTCCCGTTCCAGATCCATCTGATCCAAGAACTGCTCTTTCATGTTCCGCTGTTCCACCGTGCCGGTAATATCCAAAAACCGGTCAGCCAGCGTTGACTTGCCGTGATCAATGTGCGCAATAATGCAAAAGTTTCTGATGTGTTCCTGCATACACTATTGTTCTAATTGTTTTTGAAATGCCGTTTTTAACGAAAAGAGTTCGGGACTCCGCAAAATCAGGGAAGAGAAAATGTACGCGAGCACGCCTGCTACCCCGGCAACGGTTAGCTGAGAGAAAACTTCCCAAAACGTGCGCAATTCAAATACCGCGGTTCCCATGAAGAGCAAAGTTAGATACACTACACCCCCCATAACAAGAGAAGAAACAGCAATCTTGCCAAGAGAAGAAAATACCTCTTTTGAAGGGAACTCCCTAAATCGAGGCCACAACATCACTCCCAAGAGAACCGCATGAAGAGCTCCAGAACACACCATGGCAAGGGGGAGCGCAAGTACACGAATATCTTGAATGTGCCCCAACCGCAAGAATGATGCGAGTATTTCACGAAAAACTCCGCCTTCCAGAATGCCCATAAATAGAAAGGCAAGAATAATATTTAATCCCATGCTTACTAGAGAAACTGTCATGGGAATGACAGTGTTTTGTAGAGAAAAGAACGTGCGAGCGAGAAACGGAACAAGGGCATAGAACACCACCCCCATAGAGAATATGCCAAGAATTGCCGCGGTGAGGCGCGTCTCTTCCCATCCAAACGTGCCAGCTCCATAGAGCACTCTCACCGTCTGGGCTCGCAAGAGAAAGAGTAAAATGGCTATTGGAACAACAAAGAAGATAATTTGGCGCAATGTCAGAGAAAAGGAATTAATAAAATCTTTTCCGTTGAGCTGGGCTGCGGCTCGAGAAAGAGCGGGGAAAACAGCAAGAGCAAACGGAACACCAATGAGCCCTACGGGAATATACTGAATATCATTTGCCAGCGTAAATATAGTAATACTTCCCGCAGACAAGAAAGAGGCAAGCGCCGTCATTACCACCAGATTAATATGAAACGCCGCAGCCGAGGGAATACGGGGCAGAGCCAGTGCAAGCAGGCGCAGTACAGAAGGATCGCGAGGCCGAAAGATACGCTTAAGCCTAAAACCACTCGCAATAGCCGAAGGTACTTGAACGCCAAGATGAAGAAGGGCTCCCGCAACAACACCAGCCGCAACCCCCCAGATTCCCCAAAGAGGCGCTAAAAATACAATGCCGGCAATGATTCCCATATTATAGAATATGGGGGCTAACGCGTATGCCATGAAACGGTCAAAGTACTGCAAGACGCTAGACAGAATGGAAGAGGCGCCAAAAAGTACTGGAGCCACAAGCATGATTCTGGTTAGACTAACGGCAAGCAGTGCCTGTTCTGTAGAAAATCCCGGAGCAATCCAATGAATAAAAAAGGGTGCCACCATTATGAGCACAAGGGAAAGCGCGGACAGAACGCCCACAAGCACATAGAGGACGTTACTTACAAATTCCCATACCTGCTCCTTTTCCTTTTGTGCGAGTGTTGCAAATATTGGGAGAAATGCCGCTGAAACTCCTCCAAAAATAAGAATGCCGGAAAGAAGGTCCGGAACACGGAATGCGGCAAGATATGCGTCAAATACCTCTCCCGCGCCAAACGCTTGTACAAGCATGCGATTGCGCAACAAACCAAGAACACCACTGACTAAAGAGGCTCCAAGAAGAATGAGGGCCGAAAAAGTAACCGTCTTGCTTTGAGAGTTCAGGATGCGAGAAATCATGAAAAAATCAATCCCGTACAATGAGGTGGGTGGGCATGTAAGCCGAATTCTGTCGAGAACAGCCATCTATCTGTTCCGCAAATTACTCTGCGGAATCAAGTCCTTTGATTTCTCTCAGGACAATAGCGAGCCACCGTTCACCACCGCATCGCGG
>JAUYJR010000008.1 GCA_030699255.1 bacterium
ATTTTGCGCGAATACATGGCTCAAGCGGGAATTGAAAGAAAGCCCTTGGTGCGCATTATGGCAGATTGCCTCAAGCCCAATCACTTTCATCTCTTGCTGGAAGAGTTACAAGAAGGTGGCATTTCAAAGTTTATGCAAAAACTTGGTACTGGATACACGGGATTTTTTAACAAAAAGTATGAACGAGTAGGCGCCTTATTTCAGGGGACATTTAAGGCAGTAGAGATAAAAAATGACGATCAATTACGGTACTTGCTTGCTTACGTCAATGTGATTAATCCAGGTCAAGAATTGGAGCCGGAACTCAAGTCATCGGCGCAGGATCCCAACGAAATTCTGCGATTTGCGGAACACTATTCGTGGAGTACACATTTGGAGTATTTGGGCAAACGCAACTCCATTATTACCGATAAGGGAATTGCAGGAAATCTTTTTGCTACGCCAGCGAGCTATAAAAAATTCATCACTGATATCATTTGTGGCAAACAAAAAGTTTCTTTGTTGAAAGATATTTCTTTGGAATAGCAAAAACGGGGAGAAAGCTTGGAGGAGAAAGCTTGGAGAAAGCTTGGCTTAGCCAAGTTATCCCCACCTTGGCTAAGCCAAGGTACAAGTTATATATGAGTTGATTTGATAAAGGCGAGGTATTGCAAGAAAAAGGATTGTTGGTATACTCAACCATGAAACCGAGAGGCAGTACCCACTATATACCTTGGGGGGTTAACGCTCTCGGTTTCACCGTGGATGAACACATTACTTATTGAAATACTAAAAAAAGAACTCCCAGATTTGCAAGAGGGAGTCATACTCGCCCCGTATACCACATTTACCATTGGGGGGCCTGCTCAATATTTTCTTGAAGTAAAAACTCAAGAGCAGTTAGTACATGCCGTGCGGGTTGCGAGATTACACAATGTTCCGTTTTTTCTCTTAGCCAAAGGAAGTAATGTGCTGGTGAGCGACGTGGGATTTCCCGGACTCATTATTTATGTACGCGCAAACGCTTGGAGTATTGAGGGCATAAGTTTAAAAGCCGAAGCAGGGGTTCTTATGAGTGAACTGGTAGAAGAAACGTGCAAGCGGGGCATGAAGGGGTTTGAGTGGGCGGGAGGCTTGCCGGGAACCCTTGGGGGAGCTGTGCGGGGAAATGCGGGAGCTTTTGGAGGAGAAATGAAAGACAACGTTGTGTCCGTAACATATCTGAATAATCAGGGAGAAGTGCAAGTAATCCAAAAAGACGAGTGCGCGTTTGGGTATCGCAACTCACTGTTTAAAGAAAAAGGGTTTCCCGTGCTATTGGCGGAGTTCCGGTTTACTGAGGCGGATCCAAAGGAGTTACAAGACACGGCTCAATCCCGTATTGCATACAGAAAAGAGCGACATCCTTTAGAGTATCCAAACGCGGGAAGCATGTTTAAAAATGTTCCACTCTCTTCTGTTTCGGAATCTTTGCATGAATTTGTTTCTCAAGCGGTAAAACAAGATCCCTTTCCCGTTGTGCCAGCAGCTTTTCTTATTGCGCAGGCAAACCTCAAGGGAATGAGAGAGGGGGGAGCTCAAGTTTCGGAAAAGCATCCAAACTACATTGTGAACATTGGAGGAGCTCGGGCAAAAGATGTTATAAATCTTGTTTTACGTGTAAAAGAAAAAATTGCGTCTCAATTTGGAATTCAGCTGGAAGAAGAGGTGACGATATTGTAAGAAATCTTGGCCTTGGCAAGGTGTGTGACGAGGTGGGTCATCCTGAATGGAATGAAGGATCTGTTTCTCTGATGAGATTCTTCACTACCGTTCAGAATGACGGAAGAAAGGTAAGAAAAAATTTGGGCACTGTCCGTCTTGTATGAAAAAACCAAATATCATACAAGACGGATTTTCTGTTTCTGGACTTGTATTTGTTTTTTATAGTTTTCCTATTGACAGACATGTATGGAAATGAAAAAATGAATGTGTAGTTTGTTCCATGTCGTCATGGTTGCGAGCGGAAGGTGTTAGGCGTCGACTCTGCTCGTGTTCTCGTAAAGTAATTCATTTATTAAAAATGCAATTATGCCAGTAAAGAAAAAAGCAGCTCCAAAAAAGAAAGTGGCAAAAAAGACCACCGCGCGAAAGACCACAAAGCGAGCCCCTGCAAAGAAGGTTGTCGCAAAGAAGAAGACTGCCGCAAAAAAGAAGAAATAAGCTTGGATCGCTTACTCTTCCCGCCCCTCTCAGAGGGGCGGGTTTGTTTTTGACAATAAGTGTCTGCGCGTATAGTATGAACTTGTTTGACTATTCTTTTTATTAAGTGTATGGCGCATGAAACATTCATCTGCTCAGGGAGTTGGTACACACGTAATAGCGGATTTCTGGGGAGCTAAAGTTCCTGAAAATCAAAAAGAACTAAAAGCAATTCTATGGGAAGCTGCTGAAAAAGCGGGAGGAACTCCTCTAAAGTTTTCCGCCCACAAATTTCATCCGTTTGGCATTACCGCAGTGCTCATTCTTTCAGAATCCCACATTGCCATTCACACATGGCCCGAACTTGCTTATACCGCGGTAGACGCGTTTACCTGTGGCAAGTCTCGGCCTAAAAAAGCAATTCTGTATCTGCAAAAGTGTTTTCGTCCATTAAAATGGGTTATTCATGAATTAAAGCGAGGAAGTACACCATGAGCATGTTTTCATTTTTTGAAAGTTCTCACGAAACGTTTATTAAAAAGAAGCGTTCTGTTTTGGTTGGCATTAATGAATTAGAACAGCAAACTGAGGCTATGGAAACCGAAAGTCTCAGGGAGATGTCATTGGAGTTGCGAGGGCGACTACAAAACGGAGAAACCGCTGACAAGATATTGCCCGAAGCGTTCGCGCTTGTGCGGGAGGTTTCAAAGCGCACATTGGGACAGCGGCATTTTGATTCACAGTTACTGGGAGGCATCATATTGCACGAAGGAAAGATAGCGGAGATGAAAACGGGAGAAGGAAAAACGCTCACAGCTACTCTTCCCGTGTACCTCAATGCTCTAACAGGAGATGGTGTGCACGTGGTAACAGTAAACGACTACCTTGCTAAACGTGACGCCTCTTGGATTGGGCAGGTGTACCACGCACTGGGACTTTCTGTGGGGTGTATTACTCATGAGGGCTCATACCTGTATGATCCTTCATATACCGGAGAGAAAATTGAGCAGGGTAGTGAAGAAGACCAAGAGCGTGACGAAATGGGAGGATTTAAAGTTGCGGAGGAGTTCCTTAAGCCCGTTTCAAGAAAGGAAGCGTACCATGCTGACGTTACTTACGGTACCAACAATGAGTTTGGATTTGACTACCTACGAGACAACATGGTGTACGAGCCCTCTCAAGAAGTACAAAGAGGGCACGCATACGCCATTGTTGATGAGGTAGACTCCATTCTCATTGATGAGGCAAGAACCCCTCTTATTATTTCGGCTCCCGACCAGGAGAGCTCTTCTTGGTACAGGGATTTTGCTCGCATTACTCCTCGTCTTCAGAAAGGAAAAGATTTTGAACTCGATGAGAAGCTCAAGGCAGTTACCTTAACAGAAGAGGGTATTGAAAATGTGGAGAAAATTCTTGGTGTGGGGGATATTTACCAAGAGAAAGGAATAAAATACCTGCACCATTTGGAACAGGCATTGAGAGCAGAGGCTTTGTTTCAGAAAGACAAAGATTACGTAGTGCGGGACGGGCAGTTGATTATTGTAGACCAGTTTACCGGACGCCTATTGCAGGGCAGGAGGTTTTCTGGAGGATTGCACCAGGCACTGGAAGCAAAAGAAGGCGTGCGCGTGCAACCCGAATCACTCACGCTTGCCTCTATTTCATTTCAGAATTACTTCCGCATGTATAAAAAGCTGTCCGGCATGACGGGAACCGCGGAAACTTCTTCGGAGGAGTTTCTCAAGGTGTATAATTTAGAGGTGGTAATTGTTCCCACAAACCGTCCAATGGTTCGCAAGGATCTTCCAGACCGTGTGTATCAGACGGAAGAGGGAAAGTTTCAAGCTGTTGTTCAGGCAGTTAAGGAGTGCCATGAGCGGAACCAGCCGGTTCTTGTGGGTACTGTTTCTATTGAGAAAAACGAGAAGCTCGGCCGTATGTTGGAGCGGGAGGGCATTGCTCATAATATACTCAACGCAAAACACCACGAAAAAGAAGGAGAGATTATTGCCCAAGCCGGACGCCCGGGGGGCGTGACAGTTGCCACCAACATGGCGGGAAGAGGTGTGGATATTATTTTGGGAGGAAACCCCGCGGATCCCGGAGACGCGGAGAAGGTAAAAGAAGCTGGAGGCCTTATGGTTATTGGTACGGAACGACATGAGGCGCGGAGAATTGACAATCAGCTTCGTGGAAGATCGGGAAGACAGGGAGACCCCGGTGCTTCTCGCTTTTATGTTTCTCTTGGAGATGACCTGATTCGCGTGTTTGGAGGAGAACGCATCCAGCAACTCATGGAGCGTTTTAATATACCGGAAGAAGAAGCCATTGAGTCAAAGCTTGTTTCTCAAGCTATTGAGTCTGCCCAGTCAAAGGTGGAGGGCATGAACTTTGACGCAAGAAAACATCTTTTGCAGTATGACAACGTGTTGAATAAGCAACGAGAGGCGATCTACCGAAGGAGAAAAGAAATTCTCCGTTATCATGCCCCATCGGCATCCAAAGAAGAACATGGCAACGAACAAGGTAATCTTCGTTTGTACATTCTGCGTATTATTACGGAAAAAGGATACACCAAAGAGGCATACGAGAAGAAGATACAAGAAGTGGGGGAACGCATTGAGCAACTAGAGAAGGCAGTCTGCTTAAAAGTACTAGATACCTTATGGATGGAGCATCTGGAAAATATGGAGGCCCTGCGGGATTCTGTGCGGTTGAGAGCGTATGGCCAGCAAGATCCGTTGGTTGAGTATAAGAATGAGGGACATAAAATGTTTCAGGAACTTATTGGCTCTATTGATTCTATGGTTGCAGAATCTATTATGCGGGCGGAAGTACAGGCAAATCGGTCCGTTCCTCAATCTCAAGCCCCGGTTGCTGCCCAGTCAAAAGAACAAAAAGTTGGGAGAAACGACCTCTGTCCATGCGGTAGCGGTTTGAAATATAAAAAGTGCCATGGGATTAACCAGTTATAAATGCATGACCAATAATACAAAGAGCCTGTCTCGCTTATTTCACATTATGCAGCTTACCCGAGCGCAAATTCAGCAGGGGTATCTTATTCGGGGTGTGAAGCGACACGATATCAGTAATCTTGCTGAACATCACTACCTTGTTGCGTTTACCACATGGCAACTCACTCTCCTGGTTGAACGCGCGGGAGGCAGTATTGACAAGGCAAAGGCATTGGAGTTTGCCCTTATTCATGATGTTGGAGAGTTGCTTGGGGGAGACATTGCAATGCCGTACGCAAAGCAAAACCCAAAAGCAAGAGAGTACGCAAAAGCGTTTGAAGCTGAAAATCAGAAATTTCTTGCGGATTATTTTGGGGAAAGCAAAGAACATTTTGAAGAACTTTCAAGAGAGATTTTAGATGCGTCTTCTGATGAAAGTAGAATTGCAAAACTAGCCGACTACATTGAGGTGACGCACTATCTTGTATACGTGGAACATTTCTCGGAATCAGATATTGCGCTCATTGAAGGAAAAATAGAAAAGATGCTCCTGGAATTTTCCGATCAGACGGGGCAACGGGCGCTCAAGGAATTTTTTGAAGAATGGAAAGTTCAAATTCGGGAACTCGCGGCTTCAGATATAAAAGAATTTTTATAATTTCCCATGAATGAGGATTGCTACAACATTTGCCATAGTACGGGAGGAAGATTGCGCGTTATTACTCTTTACGAACGCGCGGGAATTTGCTAGATTGGGCAAATGCAAACAAAGGCACAAACGTATTGGATTCTTGCAACCCTCTTGCTTTTGGGTGTTGTGGCCTTTATGGTTTCTTTTCCCGTTGTGGCAAATCGCGCCATTGAGCGTGTGAATACCGGAAAGGACAAGATCTCCATTCTCAAAAACCTTCCTTCCCTTCCTTCTCTTGCGGAAACTTCTTTTCGGCTTGGGCTGGATTTGCAGGGGGGTATCCATCTTGTGTACGGTGCCGATCTGTCCCTTATTCCCTCATCTGAGCATGATCAGGCTATGCACGGACTCAGAGATGTCATTGAGCGCAGAGTAAACCTCTTTGGCATTACAGAGCCCGTTGTACATACGGAGGGAACAGGGGAAACACAGCGCCTCATTGTGGAGCTTGCCGGGGTGACGGAGCCTGGCCATGCTATAGAAATTATTGGACAGACGCCGTTCCTTGAGTTTAGAGAGCCTAAGAAAGACTACGATGAGATTGTTGCTCGGAACTTTGAGGTGTTTGAGACCGGAGAAGGGGAAGTGGAGGAGCCATTCATACAAACTCTTCTGACTGGGCGATACCTTGAAAGAGCCGAGCTGGTGTTTGATCAGGCGGGACGTCCTACCATTAGCCTTGTATTTGACCGCGAAGGAGCAACACTCTTTGAAGAAATCACCTCTCGCACTATCGGAAAGCCACTTGCCATCTACCTAGACCATCAGCCTCTTCAGGCGCCCATTGTGCAAGATGTTATTACGGGGGGCAAGGCTCAGATATCGGGGAGCTACACCGTTCCTGAAGCTCAGAAGCTGGTTCGGGAGCTGAACGCAGGAGCTTTACCCGTTCCTATCACGCTTCTTTCTCAACAGAATGTGGGGGCAACTCTCGGTATGTCTTCTTTGAGACAGAGCCTGTACGCCGGGGTTATGGGTGTTCTTGTTCTGATGATATTTATGACGGCTTTCTACCGTCTCCCCGGCGTATTTGCTTCTGTTGCTCTTCTTCTCTATATTGTGTTCCTTCTGTTTGTATTGAAGTTTTTCTCTATTACCCTTACGCTGGCGGGCGTAGCGGGAATTATCCTTTCTATTGGCATGGCGGTAGACGCGAATGTTCTCATCTTCTCTCGCATGAGAGAAGAGTTGCGAGCGGGAATGAATTTTACCCAGAGTATGGAAGAGGGATTCCGGAGAGCATGGCCATCTATTCGGGATGGTAACATTACAACCTTGCTTGTGGCATTCATTCTTTTTTGGTTTGGATCCGCCTTTGTAAAGGGATTTGCCCTCACACTTTCCATTGGTATTTTGCTTAGCATGTTTTCTGCAATTGTGATTACCCGATCATTCCTGATTGTGTGTGTAGGAACCTCGTTGGAACGAATTTCATTCCTCTGGGGAGCTTCTTCACACAAATCTGCATAACTATGGAAACACTCTTTTCTCGCCATTCTATCATTCTTGTCTCATTTGGGGTTTTGGTTGCGCTTGCTCTTGCAGTCCTCCTTGTTATAGGGATTCCGCTTGGCATTGAGTTTACTGGCGGAAGTATGCTTGAGGTGGAATTTGAAGGAGAGCGCCCTTCTTTGTCCGAGACGCGCCTGCTTCTTTCTGATATTGGCATACGAGAGGCCGTGGTGCAGGGGGTGGAGGAGGCCGGTCTTGTGATTCGAACGGAGGAGATAGGGGATGAGACACGAGCACAAATTCTCTCCGCACTTGGAGAGGGGGTTCAGGAAATGCGATTTGAATCCATTGGTCCCGCTATAGGGCAGGAGTTGCGTGAGCAGACTATTGCCATTGCTTTTCTAAGTCTCCTGGCTATTGTCTTGTACGTTGCGTTTGCGTTTCGGCGCACATCTTCATTTATTATGCCCTGGCATTACAGCAGTGTTGCGCTTTTGGTTCTTCTGTATGACATGATCGTTCTCTTGGGATTTCTTGTAATTGCAGGTCTCTGGTGGGGCGTGCATATAACAATTCCCGTTGTGATTGCCGTCCTCATGGTTCTTGGATACTCCATTAACAATACGGTGGTAATATTTGATCGTATTAGGGAAAACATTCTTCGGAACCAAGGCGATGACTTTCTTGTTGTTGTTGCCAGAAGCTTTGAGCAGACGTTTTCTCGGTCGGTAAACACTTCTCTAACAACACTCATTGTGCTTGTTGCAATCTTCTTCTTTGGAGGAGAGACACTGGCGCCCTTCTCTCTTACGTTGATTGCGGGAATTACCATTGGAACGATTTCCTCCCTCCTGCTTGCGCCAGCGGCGCTTCTCTGGTTCTCCAGAAGACAAGAAAAGTATTGACTAAATGGTATAAGTCTGGTTTAATAAGGAAATGACATTTCCGTACCACTCCATCTGCTCTGACCTTATTGCGCCCCTTAAGCCTCGCACAAGGGAGATCCTTGCTATGCGTTTTGGTTTGAACGAGGAGGCACCAAAAACTCTTGAGGCTATTGGGCAGGAGCATCAAATTACCCGAGAGCGCGTGCGCCAAATTGTAGAAGAAGGGGTGAGTGTAACACAGGAGCGCGTGCGCTCCAATCAAACCTCCTCATTGCAAGAGGTGTATGAATACTTCTCTGAAACATTTGAAAGCGTGGGATATCTCAAGAGAGAAGATCTTTTTGTTGAAACACTAAATGCCTCAAGCACGGTATCTCACGTAGTGTTCCTCCTCTCTCTGCACGAAGAATTTCACCGGCATAAGGAGACGGAGGAGTTGCACTCATTTTGGACAAATCGTCGGGAAATTCCGGAAAAGGTTCCCATGGTGGTTCGGGAAATTTACCAGCTCATGAAGGAGCGGGGTTCTTCTATTACTTTAGAGGAAATAAAAGAGGTGTATTTGCGCATTGTGCGGGAACGCCATCTTTCTTCCCACCAAACGCTTTCCTCCGTTCTAGAGGTGACAAAAGTGTTTGCGCAGGGGCATGACGGGCGATGGGGTTTGCGGGAGTGGCCTGAGGTGAATCCTCGAGGCATTCGGGAAAAGGCGTACATTGCGCTAAAACATACCGGGCGCCCCCTTCATTTTTTGCAAGTTGCCCGACTTATTGAGGACATGCAGGAATCTTGGGGAAAACAAAAGAAGCGCGTTCTTCCTCAGACCGTGCACAATGAACTCATAAAAGACGAGCGGTTTGTGCTGGTTGGAAGAGGCGTGTACGGCCTTGTGGAATGGGGGTATCGCCCCGGAACCGTAAAGGATGTTATGGCTTCCATTATTTCCAAATACGGAGGGAGTATGACAAGGGCTGAAATTATTGAGAAAACACTGGAACAGCGTTCCGTAAAGGAAAGTACCATTCTTTTGAATCTACAAGACAAGAATCTCTTTGCTCGAAACGAAAAAGGCATGTATGATATACGCAGGGACTAGCGTAGTGTGAATCACGGGAATCTTTGAATTATAAGGCTCTTTGCTCGAATATATTTTTTCCGCGAACACCATAAAATTCTGCTGAATTTTTGGTTCACTCTCGCGCCGTCGCGCTACGAGGGTCGCTTCAAAAACATATTCCTTGCCAAGAGTTTCTTAATGCAAGGCAACACACTATCACTTCTTGCGCTCGTCACAGTTATTATTATAGTCATGTTCCCGTCACTCATCTCATGGTTATTGAATTAGGTCCTATTTTTGCATTTCTCTGGAAAACGCTCGCCACCTGGTGGTGGGTGTTTGCGCCGTTTCTTTTGTATAAGCGGGCGCTTGAGTACTGGCTGTGGTGGCGGAACGATGTGTATAGCTCCAAGCAACAGAGCATTATACTGGAAATTAAGATGCCTCCGGAGGTTGAAAAACCTTTTAGGGCAATGGAGAACGTTTTTTCCAGCCTTATTCAGATTCACGATCCCCCTGATTTTAGAGAGAAGTGGATTGAGGGGAAGTCACAGTGGCGTCTTGCCATTGAGATTGTTTCCCTAGAAGGGAGCATTCACTTTTACTTGCGTATTAGAAAACCCATGCGCAAGTTCATTGAGTCTACCATTTACTCACAGTATCCAAATGCTGAAATCATGGATGCGGAAGACTACAGCAAGAAGGTGCCAAGCAATATTCCTAATAAGGATTGGGAAATATGGGGCACGGCGTTTGAGTTGGGGAAAGAGGATGTTTTTCCCATTAAAACGTACTCCCAATTCTTTGAGGATAGCGTGCAGATGAAGGAGGAGAAGCGTATTGATCCCATGTCGGCTCTTATGGAAGGATTAGCTACCATTGGGCAGGGAGAGCAGTTTTGGTTGCAGATTCTCATAAAGCCTCCCGAGAAAAGGAGTCCGCTTCCGGATTTGGCAAAGGCGTATGCGGACAAGATGTACGCGGAAAAGAAGGCGGGAAAGAAAAAGAAGGGAGCAACGCTCTTTGATGACACAGGATCTGTGATGCGCCACTTGCTTACCGGACAAGCGCCCGAGCAGGCAAAAGAATCTTCCGAGAAGTTTTCTCTCATTATGCTTTCTC
>JAUYJR010000027.1 GCA_030699255.1 bacterium
TCTTTGAGCTCTTCCGAAGACCCCCCAAGTACTGTGGGAGAAAGGATGCTCCTTGAGGAGCATACTCTTCTCCCTTCTTCTCCGCACTACGGCCCCGAACGCGTAACAAAAACCATGAATATTGTGGTTACCGCGTACGCGTCCCTTCCAAATCAGACATGGGGAAACCCGTTTCTCACTGCAAAAGAAACGTATGTAAGAGAAGGTATTGTAGCGGCAAACTTCCTGCCGTTTGATACAAAGATCCGTATTCCGGAACTCTTTGGAGACCGAATCTTTGTGGTGGAAGATCGCATGCATCCGCGAAAAGGATACCAGGTGGACATCTGGTATGCCGACAATGACGATGCTATTCAATTTGGCAGACAGAACGCAACAATTGAAATTCTGGATTGGTAACAAAAAGAAAACAGCCCCAAGGGGCTGTTTTCTTTTGGGGTCGGAGTAAACTGCTTTACTCCGACGGGCGTTTTAGGCGAAGCTCCCGCAAAGCCGTTAAGAAACGCCCCGGGTGCATTGAATCTTGTAGAATAATACGTGCCCAGGGTGGGATTCGAACCCACAAACCTTTCGGTACACCATTTTAAGTGGTGCGTGTATACCGTTCCACCACCTGGGCAACTATGGATAACCTTGAGGCCTGGGCGGGAATCGAACCCGCGCATAGGAGTTTTGCAGACTCCCGGCTTTCCACTTGCCTACCAGGCCATATCTAATATAGAGCGTGCCATAAAACGCGTCGGCTCGCAAGGGAGCATTACAATCCTTCTTGGCGAACCTCTTCCGTAAAGAAGCGCAACCTATCTCCTCCCTGCACCAATTGCGCTCCCTGGAACATGAGCCCACACTCCTCTCCTCTCTCTACCAAAGAGACATCCACCTTGCTTTGTTGAACATTTTTCACTTTGCCCTTTCCCACAACATCTCCCTCTCGAACAATCTCCGCCAACACCCCTTTAAAAACCTCCCCTTTCACCACTTTTCCTCCTATAATCTGCTGTTCTTTCTCCGCAAAAAATACCGCAAGCACGGAAAGCTCTCCAATATCCTTCCTCACAACCTCCGGAGCAACCTTGCTCTCCATCAATTCTCGGACTCGTTGCACCAGCTCATAGATAATCTCAAATTTCTCAATCACAATAGAGCTTCTTTCTGCCAACTCTCTCACGCTGGACTTCTCTTTAACCCGGAACGCAATAATACGAGCCAGGGTACCTTGAGCGTGCTTCACATCTCCTTCAGTAATATCCCCAACCCCGGCCAAAGACACCTGTAGGGCAACTTTTTCTTGAGGAATATCCGCAAACATCTGCCTAATAGCCTCCAAAGACCCCAGAACATCCGCCTTTAAGATAATTGTAAGGACTTCTCCTTCCGGAGCCACCGCCATAACGCAGGGAGCACTTTCTTTGCGCGCTGCCCTTGCATCTTCTTCATTGGCATAAACAAGAAATTCGTCTCCAACATGAGGCGCTTCCTCAAACCCAATAACAAGAGTTGGCATACCCGGAACAGCTTTTGCTACCGCTGATCCCTGAAAATCTTCCAGGATTTTTGCTTTCCCAATAACTCCCGAGGTTCCAACAACATCACCCAAATGGACGCTGCCGTTTTGCACCAGGATGGTTGCCGCGGGCCCTCGTCTTGAATCAAGGAATGATTCTATAATAATTCCTCTTCCTTGCTCCAAAGGATTGCAGCGTAACTGTTCCATTTCCGCAATCAAAAGAACCATATCAAGAAGATCTTGTATGCCTGTCTTTTTTGTTGCCGAGGTGAGAACTTCTAAAACCTGCCCTCCGTACGTCTCTGTAAGCACCCCCTGTTCCGCAAGTTGCCGGCGTACTCGATCAGGATTTGATTCCGGCTTGTCCGCCTTTGTCATTGCCACAAAAAACGGGAGATTTGCTTCTTGAATAATACGGATCGCTTCCAGTGTTTGAGGTTTTATTCCATCGTCAGAAGCAACCACAAGAATTCCAATATCCGCAACTTTTGTTCCTCGGGATCTCATTGCCGAAAAAGCCTCGTGTCCCGGCGTATCAAGAAACGTTATTATCTTTTCCTGATATTCTGCTTGATAAGCTCCAATATGCTGCGTTATGCCTCCGGACTCTTTTGCGGTAATGTGAAAATCATCCTTGATTGCTTCCAACAAGGAGGACTTCCCGTGATCAACATGTCCCAGAATAACAACCACAGGAGGCTTTGTAACAGTATCTTTGGCGTGAGAGGAATCTTGCATAATCTGTACTCATTAAGCGTGTTTACGCCTATTGTTCTTTGTCGGGCCTTCCTGCTTGCGCTCCAAAGCTATATCTATTGCATCCTGCTCTTCCGTGGAAAGAGAATGTGAGGAAGATCCTTCATGAATCTGTTTTGCGTACATCCGAGTCATGTCTCTTCCATAATGGCTCGTAAGCACCACCCCTTCTCCTTGTGTGTTAAGTAGAGCTATGGAAAAACTCTGATTTCCGCCAATCTCGCGAAACGGATTATACCGTACCGTTGCAACCCTGCTTATTGCTCTATTAACCTCTAATTGGCATGCTTGCAGGCCTTCTTCCATGTGCTGTATTTTTTTTTCCAATCGTTTGATATGTAAAACCGCTTCTTGAAGAGATTTTGGATCGTCATTGGATTTTGTTTTTGAAAAAAAGGAAAACATAGAGAAAAGCATTATTCGTTATGTGGCGAAGAGCAGTATGTAATTCAGCTTTTTGACACCGTAAGAGAGCGGCGGGAGTGAGATTCGAACTCACGATACCCTTTCGGATATACCGCATTTCGAGTGCGGCCCGTTCAACCGCTCCGGCATCCCGCCGCTCTTCTACGGGACAGTAACCTATCTGTGTGGACCCGACCGGGCTCGAACCGGTGACCTCCTGCATGCCATGCAGGCGCTCTACCAACTGAGCTACGGGCCCAAATACATAAACAGTGTCCCTGAGAGGATTTGAACCTCTAACCTGCTCGTTAGGAGTGAGCTGCTCTATCCAGTTGAGCTACAGGGACAGACAGATTACCCCGACTCACTGCGATTACGGCACTTGTATCTCTAGCATTTCTACCACATTTCTCTGCTTCAAACAACCCCTGCCCGCCGAGAAAATATGGTTTTCCAATCAGGGGTTGACAAGGTGCATTAGCTCCCTATAATAGGCGTGTATTGGAAAGGTCGCAGGGAAAGTTGCCCAATTAATTACATATCCCCATGTTATACGAAGAAGATATTCTTACCAGTACGTTCGCAGACAGCGAAGAGGAGTTTGATGATGCAGACTCTTTGGGAGAAGAACTGAATGATGACGAAGAAGATCCGGCAGATGATGGTGAAGAAGAGTAATACTTGAAACCACACACAAAACCCCACCAATTGGTGGGGTTTTGTGCTATTCATTAGAATGGGGGGCGATCGACGGGACTCGAACCCGCAGTCTCCTCGGCCACAGCGAGGCGCTTTAACCAGTTAAGCTACGACCGCCATGTCTCCC
>JAUYJR010000030.1 GCA_030699255.1 bacterium
TCCATATAACTGAGTGAGACGCTCCGATAAAATGATAGTTTCCTCATATGAAACAGAATTTTTTCCTCCCGGCGTTCCGTTTATGGGCTCCCCGTCTTTATCTAGTCCATTGCGAACAAACAGCGTATTAGAAGCCCAGTTTGCGGGGCTGGATCCCAATTCCAAAGGATTGATTCGTTCCATGGAAATGCGTTTGTCTTTCTTTCCCCCAAACCCCTCCCAGTCACCCAAAACATCAATCTCGTCAACAAGCACACTGCTTGCGTCATAGAGCCGAAGATATTCTCCGGAATCGTTTAATGCGCCAGTATATATTAAGTTAGCCTCAATATTTGAGATAGTGTCTTGACTTGTGCGTTCAAGAAGGAAAAATCCAAGCGATTCTATTGTGCCATCAAGATCAATATCCGGAGTTCCATCTTCCGCTTTAATGCTCCACCCCGATAAGTTAATTTCTTCTGTTGTATTATTGTACAATTCTATCCACTCGTGCTGAGGACTTGCTTTGGTGCCCATCCATGCTATCTCGCTTATGACAACCGCATGGCTTGGAGCCTCAATAGTAACCATTCCGGAATCGGAGAATAACGAGAGGTTGTCTTCTGCGTCTTTTGCTTTAACCCGTAAGTACCAGGTTTCCTGCTCAAGAGCAGTTTCATGAACAAACAGAGGTTCTCGTGTAGTAGCAGAAAATACTCCTTCGGCAAATTCAGAGTTTTGGGACCACTCCACCAGATACTCTTCTATTTCTCCAGCGCTGCTTTCTGTTACCTCCCACGTCCACGAGGGAGTTGTGTTGGTTGTTGGGGTTTGTATTTGCGGAGTTCCCGGCGCAGGAAACACAAGCTCTTCCTCTTCCTCATCTTCTTGCTCCTCATCCTCGTTTTCTTCTTCTTGATCTTCTTCATCCTGATCCTCATCATTCTCATTTTCAGTCTCTTCTTGTTCTTCGCCCTCATCTTGCTCGTCCCCATTCTCATTGTTAGTCTCTATCTGTTCATCTTCTTCATCTTCGCCAGAGACTTCTTCTTGCTCTTGTTCATTTTTCTCTTCCTGTTCATCCTCTTCTTCTACCCATATGTAATCAAGAGGCCCGGCACACGCCAGGCCTTGCTCTTTGATTTTTGTAAGCCGGGACCCGCCGGCGCTAATACCAGAAACACGGCTCAAATCATCCAATGACCAAAACACCTCTTCTTGCCGAAGTTCAATGATTTGATTTGCGTATGAAGGCCCAATTTCAGATATCATTTGAAGATCCTTGCTCTCCGCGGTATTGATGTTTATTTGCTTGGTAGTACACCCCAAAAACTCCTTTTTTTGAGGAGAAGGAATCGACCCAACAGGCACAAACATGGGCGCCTCTGCTCCCACACAAGCTAATCCTTGCTCTTGTATGACCTGAACTATGATAGAACCAATGCCGGAAACACGGGAAAGATCTTGCACAGAAGAAAAAAGCGCCTGTTGGCGCAATGAGATAATCTGATCTGCTCTGGTCTCCCCAATGCGAGAGATACGGAGAAGATCTCCTCTTGATGCGGTATTGATGTTCACGCATGAAAAATTCTCTTTGATATCAGAGATCTTTTCCGGCTCTTGGCTTTTATCTTCTGCCTCTTTTACTGTCTCGCCCTCCACACACGCCAATCCTTGCTCTTTGATGGTTGCAACAGTAGTAGACCCAATGCCAGAAACCCTGGCAAGATCATCAAGAGAGCTAAATAGAGACTCCTGCCGAAGAGCAATAATTTGTTCCGCCCTTGCCTGCCCCACCTGCGTAATGCGCGCGAGATCCTCAAGAGAAGCTGTGTTAATATTTACACAAGAGAGATCTTGCTCCTCTTCCATTTCCGTTTCTTCATCTTTTTCTTCCGGAACCACCAAAGAAATGGGGCCGGAAAACAGTACAGCCCCTGTTCTGCCCTGCTCTCTCAAACGCACAACAATATTTGCCGTCCCTTTAAATTTTTGGTGTTCTTGGCGAATGCGCAACTGAACATCCTTTGCAATAAAAGAAACTTTTTGAGCCACTTGAGCAATATAGAAGGTGGAGGATCTCCAGCGATTTTCTGCTTGATGAAAAGCATCTGATAGTACGCTTTCTGTCTCTATGCCAACTCGAATATCATACTCCTTTGAAGGGTCCATGCCGGAAAGACGCACCGTTACTACAAGCTCTTTATCCACAGAATGCTCAAGAGGATACAAAACTGAGGCCAACGGAGAGAATTTCTCTTGCTCTTGAATAATTTGCTCCTCCTGTTCTTCATTGAGCAACGTTACTTGCCCCACTTCTTCTATGGTTTGTTGCGGAGCCATCTCTGTTTCTTTTTGATCTGTATCAGAAGAAACCACAACAGGGATTCTTCCGCTTTGTTCTGTGTATATCTGAAGCCCCATTCCACCACCCCCAAACGCAAAGACACCGGAGAAAGCTCCGGAAATTGAAGAAGAAATCTTTGTTGCAATTTTTCCTGCCCCTTGAGCAAATTGGCGAAGCCCATCCATAATTCTATTAAGATGTCTTGCGGGAAGCTCAAAGAACCGCTCTCCAATTTGCAGTATATTAAGAATTTCTCGTTTGTATCCCTCCAAAAGATATGGAAGCTCTCTTGCAATCTCTAAACGAGGAACCTCTGCGGGATAGAGCATCTCAAGGTTTATTCTGCCTGAATCCGCAATGCTCCACGCCCCGCTTCTCTGCTCCACCTTGGTTTCCATGCGGAATATAAAGGGAGAGGCTCTATTGTTTCCATGGCGCTGGGTTCGCAGTAGTCCGTAGTCCCATTGTGTTCCATAAATCGCGTCACCCTTTGGAAATAACAGAGGAATATGGTCCGAAGAGTATAACTCAACAACCATATCTTTGTTCTCTTGATCTACAACAATAATGTACTGAAAGAGCGCGCTTTCCGCCCCTTCCCGCCCCTTAATGCTCACACGCACCTCTCCCGAAGCAACCTTTACCTGGTTCTGCAAGAGAACACTATTCACATATGAAATTCCTTCTTGCACCCCAAGCTTTTCCGCTTCAGTAATAATGCTTTCTGCCGTTGCCTCTGTGATTTTGCCCTTTATTTTTAAAATAGCAAGAACAGCTTTTACGCTCTCTCCCACCACAATGCCGGAAGCCCTGTCCAACACCTTGTTTCGAAACGATGAGCGTAACAAAAGAAGTCCCAGCTGTTCATCTGGCATTATCTCTACATAATTATCTCCGTAGTATTTTGTGAGAGATTTCTGGATATTTGCCTGAAGGGCCGTCTCTTCAAGAGAAGAAAACAAGATACCGGGAGGAGTTGCGGAAGCAAAGACCTCACTCCCCCTTGGAGGCAGGGGGAGCAAAAGAAAGAGAACAACAAGGTGTGTGGTAAGAAGGAACGCCCTTCCGTTCATAAGCTTAGTTAGAGAATGCGGAGATCCTCAATAAATGTATTGAATGCCTGCTTGCATTCTTGTTCGTGGTTCGGCATAAACTGTAGAATTACCCCTGCAAATGAATCATTAAATAGAATTTCCGTCATGATATACCTCTCTCGATGTCTATACTTTTCTTCGTCATATGGCTTTGTTTCTACCCAACTCGCTTTGTGTCCCTCTATTTCAATAACTTTCGTGTACGGGTCATCTTCGGAATTTTCCTCTATCCTTGCAATTGAATCTTCAACTTCTCTAACATCAAATCCGCCCAGTCCAATCCCGACACTCATGGTGCATCCATCCTGCAGGCGATTGTTCTCTCCAAGGCTCGCTCTTGGATGAAATAGCTCCCAAACAAAGGCGTCATAAGTTGCGTTCTCCACCGTCCACCCATC
>JAUYJR010000042.1 GCA_030699255.1 bacterium
CCTCTTCGAGCTCTTTTAGTTTAAAAACCTCCGGATCAGAATTTGTGCCTCCTCCTTTATTTAGTTCCATAGAATATTTGGATGATTTTTCATGTTGTTTGAAAATCATACCATTCAACAAGTGTTTGCGCAAAAAGGAAATCTCTGCATAACCTCACATACATCCTGGACTCTCTGAAGTCCTAAATGTATGCCATTCTTTCACAAAATCCACTGTAAATACACGGGCGTGAAAGGGTTTGTCACCGCCTACGAAGATGGGGTAGTATGGCGGATGTTAACCCAAAAAGCCAAAGACAAGGCCAGGATCCTCATGTTCTGGGAAGAGCACGGCCTCCTGGCGACCCAAGATGCTTTCTTGGTGAAAAGGTCCACTCTGTTTGAATGGAAGCGCCAACTCAAAGAAGGCAGGGGTAAACTCATCTCTTTGAACGAAAAGAAGCGAACACCAAAGCACACTCGCAAGCGCGAATGGCCGTTTGAAGTCCGGCAGAAGATTAAAGAAATCAGGCACAACCCATTGCATCCCAACCTCGGCCCTGAAAAGATCCACCCTCTACTCCTAGAGTTTTGTGAAGAAAAGAACCTGCTTTGCCCCAAGCCAGCCACCATCACCCGTATCATAGCGGACGACCCCGAGAAGATGCGAATCTTCCCCCAGAAGATATCTCACGACGGAGCGATTAAGAAGGCGAACCGCCGGAAGGTACTGCGTAAGCCCAAAGACCTTAAACCCGAGTATCCCGGCCATGTGGTGGCCCTGGACACCATTGAGAAGTTCATCAATGGCACGCGACGATACGTAATTACCTTTGAAGACATCTACACGAGGTTCAGCTTTGCCTGGGCCACCAAGTCCCATGCTTCCAAGGCGGCCGAGGAGTTCTTTGACCTCTGCCTCAAGGTGTTTCCATGCTCGTTTAACTTTCTGTATGTGCTTACCGACAACGGATCCGAATTCAAGAAGCACTTCTCGGAACGACTAAGGGATCTGCATCTGACCCACTACCATACCTATCCCAAAACCCCCAGAATGAACGCCCATGTCGAGAGGTTCAATCGCACCATTCAAGATGACTGGATCGACTGGCACCTGCACGAGTTAAAAGATCCCGATGTGTTCAACCGTTCACTCATGGACTACCTCATATTCTACAACACCAAGCGAGTACACTTCGCATTTCAAAACAGACTCTCTCCAGCGCAATTCATGCTACAATGGCAGAGACAGCAACCTATTATTCTTAACATGCCTCAAGAGTCCAGAGTTGGGTGGGGTCATACACGGGGTTGATTGGTTTTGAAATATCGTGTATAGTGCACGGGACACTTCAAGCAAGTACTGTTTGAATGTTGAGATAGTGCATTGGAGTTTTGTACCAACGAGCGGGGTAGTGTAGTAGTAGCATACGAGGCCCATAACCTTGTGGCGGCCGTGCAATTCGGCCCCCCGCAACAATGAGACCATTAGTATAGAATGCCGGGCCGGCGTAGCTCAGTGGTTAGAGCAAAATCTTCATAAGGTTGAGGTCGGAGGTTCAATTCCTCCCGCCGGCACAGGACGTTGCAAATACATTGCGATGCGGGCGTAGCTTAGCGGTTTAAAGCGCTTCCCTGTCACGGAAGAGATCGCCGGTTCAAATCCGGTCGCCCGCGCAAAATACAAAACACACCCAAATGGGTGTGTTTTGTATTGCTTTGCTCTTATGAAAATGATATACTGCATCAATACCATATGGATCCAAAAGCGCTCAAAGACAAGGCAATCTCTGCCATTGAATCAGCTCCTTCAGCTCAAGAGTTGGAGGAGATTTTGCGCGCTTATCTCGGCAAAAAAGGGGAGCTTACAATAGCTCTTAAGTCAATTGCCTCGCTCCCTGAACCGGAAAAGCAAGAGGTTGGAAAAGCGCTCAATTCATTACGAGACACATTGGAGCAGTTGGCAAAAAATCAAAAAACCAGACTTCTTAAAGAAGAAGTTTCTTTGCATGAGGAACAAGAGTTTGTTGACATGTCTTCACCAGGCACTCCGGCCGTAAAAGGGAGTCTGCATCCTCTCACTCAAACCCAGCAAAAGGTAAAAGAAATATTCTCTTCTATGGGGTTTAGTTCGGTAACGGGTCCCGAACTTGAGCAAGAATGGTATAACTTTAGCGCTCTTAATGTTCCGGAAAACCATCCCTCAAAAGATATGCAAGATACTCTGTGGCTTAAAGAAGATTCCTCAAAAAAACTCTCTTCAAAGGAACCTCTCCTTATGCGCACCCATACGTCAGCTGTGCAGATTCGATATATGGAGAAGCACAAGCCTCCATTTAGAATCATTGCCCAGGGGAGGGTATTTCGAAATGAAGCTACAGATGCCCGACATGAGATAAATTTTTACCAGGTAGAAGGTCTCATGATAGACAAGAATATAACCGTGGCAAACTTTCGTGCGGTTCTACAAGAATTCTTCCGCAAATTTTTTGGGTCGGATAATTTGTCTCTTCGTTTGCGTCCGAGCTTTTTCCCGTTTACGGAACCTTCCTTTGAGGTGGATATGAAGTGTGGAATCTGTCAGGGAAAGAAATCTTCATGTTCTACCTGTGGGGGATCAGGCTGGTTGGAAATACTGGGAGCCGGCATAGTGCATCCCCAGGTGCTCAAGAATGTGAATATCAACCCGCGCCTGTGGCAGGGATTTGCCTTTGGCATGAGTATTGAGCGTCTTACGATGATGAAGTACCACATTGACGACATCCGCATGTTTTACGGATCTGATATTCGCTTTCTCTCTCAATTTTCTTAGACCATGCTTTTCTCTTACTCTCTTCTTCAAGAACATATTAAAGAACCTTTGCCTAAACCATCAGCTCTTGCGGATGCTCTTTCCATGCACGCATTTGAGGTGGACGCGGTAGAGAAGAAAGAGGAGGAGTGGGTGCTTGATGTTTCCATACTTCCTCACCGATCAGACTGTTTGGGGCACAGAGGGCTTGCCAGAGAGATTGCGGCTATTCTCTCTTTGCAACTCAAATCGCTTTCTCTTGCTACTGTTCCATCAAAAACACCTATCACAAGTGTTTGTCCAAAAATTCAACCTTCCCTTGTTTCTCGATACTCTGCCCTATCGCTTGCAGGAATTTCTATGGTTTCTTCGCCTTTATGGATGAGAAAGCGTCTTAAGGCGCTTGGTATAAACGCTATTAATGCGGTGGTTGATACAACAAATTACATTATGGTGGAGCTGGGTCAGCCTCTCCATGCGTTTGACCTTGGTTTTCTTGAGAGAGCTCCCATTACTATTAGAGAAGCAAGGCAGGGAGAAGAGATTGCGTTGCTTGATGACCAGGTTATTACTCTTCCTCGAGGCGCAATTGTTATGAATCAGGGAGGAAAACTCATTGATTTGGCCGGCATAAAAGGGGGGAAGGGGAGTAGCGTTCAAGAAGAGACTTTATCCATATTTTTGCAGTCCGCCGTCTTTGATCGAGAACATGTCTATCGCGCGCGCAAGACTCTGCGCACAACAACTCTTGCGGCGGATATCTACGCAAAAGGAGTGGATCCGGAGGGCACATTTATTGCGCTTCAACGGGCGCTCTTCTTTCTCCAGGATTCCTTTCCTCATCTTTGCGTATTGGGAGTTCTTGATGAATATAAAAATGATCAAAAGCCATCACCTATCTCATTTCCTCAAACTCTTTCCGAGCAAATCCTCGGTATACGCATTCCTTCTTCTCAAATAAAGCGCATACTCAAAAATCTGGGTTGCGCCATTGCGGAAGAAAAGAAGGATCATCTCCGTATTACTCCTCCAAGCTGGAGACCCGATCTCCTACTTCCTCAAGATATTGTGGAGGAGGTGGGGCGTATCTATGGGTACGAACATGTTCCCGCCATTATGCCAACATCCCTTATTAATCCTCCAGATGAAGCGGACGATCTTATTCTTGCAAGGGAAATAAGAGAAGTTCTTAAAGTGCTCGGTATGTCAGAAACATACACTTATTCATTCCTTGGAGCTTCGGATCCTGATATACTCGGATACACAGAAGAAGAACGATCCATGCTCCTTGAAATTGAAGAGCCGGTTAGTCAGGAATTTCGCTATTTACGGCCAACGCTTATTGATACACTTTTAAAAGCTGTTGCCGTAAATAGATTGCACAACAAAAAGTCTTCTCTAAAACTTTTTGAAATAGGCAGTTCTTTTGCTCCGCAAGAGAAAGGGGAGTACACCTGTGTTATTGCGCTTCCTCATGATACTGGAAGCGAGTCTCTGGATCAGGTAAAGGGTGTAGCGGAATCCCTCATGTCTTCTCTTGGTATTGAGAATTCATGGATAGAACAAGAAGATCCTCAGTCTCTGGCAAGAAAGAGTCTTTGGCACAACAAGAGAACAGGAAAAATATGTGCTGAAAATCAGACTGTGGGAATTATTGGAGAGATCTCCCCCCATATTTTGCTTGCCATGGGTATTCAGGGACGAGTAGCCGCCTTTTCTGTTGATAGAGAAATAGTGTCTCGTATGGCAAAGAAAGACATGCTATATAGTTCTTTACCAAAATTTCCCTCCGTTACCCGAGATATCTCGCTTTTGGTGCCTAAAACAATCAGCGTAAGGGCCGTAACGCGAGGCATAGAGAGCGCAAAGGAATCTTATCTGACATCTATTGAGCTTTTCGATTCCTATGAGGGAGAGGGTATCTCTCAGGGGCAGAAGAGTCTTGCTTTTCACCTTGTCTTTCAGTCGGATGAGAGAACATTAACAAATAACGAAGTGGACGAAGAGTTAAAAAATATTGTGAAAAAAATATCGCAGACATTTCACTGGCAGGAAAGAGAATAAAACAATAGCTATTCATGAAGAAGAAACCATCATCTGATTACAGCGCAAAAGATATCTTTGTACTTGAAGGATTAGATCCTGTAAGAAAGCGTCCGGGAATGTACATTGGATCAACGGGTCCCGACGGTCTCCATCATCTTGTCAAGGAGGTGGTAGACAACTCTATTGATGAAGCAATGGCGGGATATGCCACAGAAATTATTGTGGAGCTTCTTCCTCAAAATCGGGTGCGAATAACCGATAATGGGCGAGGAATTCCTGTTGAAACACATGCACAAACAAAAAAGTCCGCTCTTGAGACCGTTCTTACAACACTGCACGCCGGAGGAAAGTTTGGAGGCAAGACGTACCAAGTATCGGGAGGACTGCATGGCGTTGGTGTTTCTGTGGTTAACGCGCTCTCTGTGTATTTGAAAGCCGAAGTTTGTCGTGATGGATCTCTCTATCGCCAAGAGTACACAAGAGGAAAGCCCAGAGCCGCTGTGAAGAAAGTGGGGAAGTGCCAGAAGACGGGAACAACCATTGAGTTTGAGCCGGATATTGAGATATTCAAATCCATTGAGTTTGATCCCAAGCGTATTATGAATAGTCTTCGTCAGCAGGCATATCTCACCGCCGGAACAAGAATTACCGTTTGTGATACCAGAAAAGAGCCTTCTCCTCCATATGCCTTTTACTTTGAAGGCGGAATGGCCTCATATGTGAAGCACCTTACCAGAGGAACTCCAACCAAAATCGAAACTCCTTTTTATGTTAAGAAAGACAAAGACAATGTTTTTGTTGAAGTATCATTTCTCTATACGGAAGAGTTTGAAACATATGAAGAAGGATTTGCAAACAATATCATCACTCCAGAAGGGGGATCTCATGTTACGGGCTTTCGGGGAGCTCTTACTCGAACGCTTAATGAGTATGCCAAAAAGAACAACTTCTTAAAAGGAGAGGATACCTTAACGGGAGAAGATGTTCGGGAAGGACTCACCGCCGTAATTTCGGTTAGAATATCGGAGCCGCAGTTTGAAGGGCAAACAAAATCAAAACTTGGCAATCCCGAGGTACGTCCTGTTGTTGAGAACGTGGTTGCGGAGGCGCTCACCGACTTTCTTGAACGGAACCCTCAAGACGGAAGGGCTATTGTTGAAAAATGTCTTTTGGCCTCCAAGGCAAGGAAAGCCGCAAAGGCCGCTCGCCAAACCGTTCTTAGAAAAGGAGCCCTGGAAGGACTTTCTCTTCCGGGCAAGCTTGCGGACTGCTCCTCTCGCAAACCAGAGGAGTCGGAGCTGTATATTGTAGAGGGAGATAGCGCCGGAGGAAGCGCAAAAATGGCAAGGAACAGGAGGTTTCAGGCAATCCTCCCTCTTAGAGGCAAGATCTTAAATGTAGAACGCGCCCGTCTGGACAAAATATTATCCTCAAATGAAATTAAATCCCTCATTATTGCTTTAGGAACCGCGGTTGCGGATGATTTTGACAGTGATAGAGCGCGCTACCATCGCATCATTATCATGACTGATGCTGATGTGGACGGTTCTCACATTAGAACACTACTTCTTACCTTGCTGTACCGATACTTCCGCCCTCTGATTGATCTTGGATACATTTACATTGCTCAGCCACCGCTCTACAAGATCCAAATTGGAAAGCAGTCAAAGTATGCCTACACCGACGAACAGAAAGACACTATTCTTCGTGAAGTCAAAGGTTCTAACATATCCATTCAACGGTACAAGGGATTGGGAGAAATGAACGCGGAACAGCTCTGGGAAACCACCATGGATCCTCAAAATCGGATACTTTTGCGAGTTACCGCAAATGACGCAAAAGAAGCAGACCACATCTTTGACGTTCTCATGGGAAGTGAAGTAATGCCCCGCAAAAAGTTTATTCAGACATATGCAAAGTCGGTAAAGAACCTTGATATTTAAAGAATATCACCCCACTCCTCGTCATTGCGAGGGCGCTAGCCCGAAGCAATCTAAACTCCGAGCATATGCCTTCAGAAGAGAGCGCCATAAAATTCTTGTGCTTGCGAACGTCCTTCTGAAAGCACATGCTCTGCGTTAGTAAGGTATACTCTCGGAGTTGACGAACTAGATTGCTTTCTAACTTTCGAGCGTATGCCTAAGCCAAGCCTACAAGTTTAATATTGACAGCATGCCTTCTTTCTGGTACCCTTTCAGGGAGATGGCCGTATGAGAGGCCGTTTTTTAAAATCATGGAAAAACCTGTTTCAAACATTGGAACATTCTTTCGGGAAGTAAAAGCCGAAGCGCGCAAGGTAAACTGGCCAACCCGGGAGCACGTTACAGAGAGTACTATCATTGTACTCAGTTTTGCGGTTGTTATTGCTACATTTCTTGGATTTCTTGACTTTATTCTCGCTCGAATCATTCAGCTATTCTTCCTATAAAGTTATGGCAAAACAACAGCTTTCTCAGGAAAAGAACTGGTACGTTATCCATACTTACTCGGGATATGAGGATGCCGTTGCCCGGAACTTGAAACAGCGTATAGAGTCTTTGGGAATGGAGGAGAAGATTTTTAGCATTCTTGTTCCAAAAGAGAAGAAGATAAAGATAAAGAATGGAAAGCGCAAGGTGGTTGAAGAAAAGGTATACCCGGGATATGTGCTGGTTGAAATGATTGTAACAGACGACTCTTGGTACGTGGTGCGTAATACTCCCAACGTAACCGGATTTGTAGGATCAGGTACCACGCCAATTCCCGTATCTCTGGAAGAAATTCAACAGCTCAAAAAGCGAATGGGAGAAGATACTCCTCAGTACCAGATTGAGGTAGAGCAGGGGGATGCCGTTCAGATTATTGATGGACCCTTTAAAGATTTTGATGGAAAGGTTTCCGACATAGACAACAAGCGGGGAAAGATAAAGGTGCTTATTAACATGTTTGGAAGGGACACTCCCGTGGAGCTAGATTCCTTGCAGATAAAGAAAATATAGTATGGCAAAAAAAATAAAGAAAATTGTAAAGCTGCATATCAAGGCCGGAGAAGCAACACCGGCTCCTCCCGTTGGCCCAGCATTAGCTCAACACGGCGTGCAGATAGGGGAGTTCTGCCAAAAGTTTAATGAACTCACCCGGGAAAAGAAGGGATCAAGGATTCCTACGGAGGTTACGGTATATGAAGATCGCACCTACGACATTAAACTTCATGAACCACCAGCTTCAGAGCTGTTGAGAAAGATAGCCGGCATAACAAAAGGATCCGGAAATCCAAATAAAAAGAAGGTTGCAACCATCAGCAAAGAACAGGTTAGGGAGGTTGCCCAGCAGAAGATGCCGGATCTCAATACAACGGATGTTAATCAGGCAATGAGAACAATATCCGGAACCGCAAGAAGCATGGGAATTGATATAAAATAAAAAAACCAACCGGGCCGCAAGCCCGGTTTTGCTCTTTTAAGAAATTTGCGTATACTGAACTGTATGAAAGAAACAACATTTCCTCCTTATCCTCCTCGCCCCACATGGGACGAATATTTTATGATGATGGCAAAACTTGCCGCTGTCATGGCAACGTGCCCAAAAAGACACGTTGGAGCCGTTGTTGTGAAGAATCGACGTATTGTTACAACCGGGTTCAACGGAGCTCCTCCAGGATTGCCTCATTGTACGGAAGTTGGTTGCCTTGTATTTGAGGATGAAGGAACTTCGTGTCGCCGCGTTCTTCACGCGGAGCATAATGCTATTTTACAAGATTCAGGAAAGATGAATGGTGCCACAATCTACACATCCTACCTCCCATGCCTTGACTGTATGAAGGCAATTATTGGAGCAAAAATTGTAGAAATTGTCTACGAAAAAGAGAGCGGAAGCGCAAAAAAACGCTATCAAGAATCTCGATCGTTTGCAGAACAGGCAGGTATCCATCTTCGAAAGATTCCCGCCGTTGATATTGCGAATTATCTTCTAAAGCACGAGCAAGCACACTAGAATCCTCCAATGTTTGCAATCTCAGCCTTAATAGGCGGGTGAGGTTCGTAGTTCTCAACAGCAATGTCTCCGAATGTAAAATCATCAATTTCTTTGATGCTTGAGTTGAGTTTGAGCGTGGGCCATGGTTTTGGTTCACGAGTAAGCTGTTCTTGCACTGCTTCTGAGTGATTTGAATAGGTGTGCACATCCCCAAAGGTATGCACAAACTCTCCGGGCTCAATGCCTACAATTTGAGCAATCATATGCGTGAGCAAGGCATAACTTGCAATATTGAATGGAACCCCAAGGAACATATCGGCGCTTCGCTGATACAGTCCGCAATTAAGCTTATCGTTTGTGACAGCAAACTGAAAAGTGGTATGACAAAACGGAGGAACTTCGTTGGCATTTCCCTCTGAAGCCATTTCATAGATAAAATCAGGATTCCATCCCGATACTACATAGGATTTTCTATATGGCTTACTCCTCAGTCCTTTTATGACCCAACCAAGCTGATCTATCTCTCGCCCATCGGATGAGGGCCAGCGTCGCCACATTCTTCCATATACGGTAATGAGATCTCCCCACTTTTTTACGAACGGGCTCTCGGGACTTTCAGATGCGAGCTTTGCAATAAATGCATCCTGCGTCATGTCTTCATGTTCTCCCGCAAGAGCTGCTTTGTGATGGCGTTTCCATGCCCACTCATCCCAGATATGAACATTATTATCCACAAGGTATTTGATATTGGAGCTTCCGGACAAAAACCATAGAAGTTCATGGATTATACCTCTTGTAAATACCTTCTTTGTGGTAAGCAAAGGAAAGGATTGAGAAAGATCAAAACGTATCTGCCTGCCAAAAACGGATCGAATAAAAGGGGGCTCCTCTCCCTTGTCCTTGTATTGCTGCAGAACTTCAGGAGTGAAGAACAACTTCTTATCAGATCCATTTTCAAGAATATCTCTGAGAAGATTTAAGTACTGAAATTCCGGATGTTGAGTGTTGTTTGTCATTATGATAGAATACCAAGAGGAGATAGAGGAGTCAATAAGAAAAATACCGTGAACGTCTTTCTGATAGCTGCAATCTCAACTGATGGCTTTATTGCTCCTTCTAATGGAGCTCTTCTTCCTTCTACGGCATGGACAAGTGGGGCGGATAAGAAGTTTTTTACAGAAAGAACAAAGCAGGCTGGCGTCATCATTATGGGATCTCGCACTTTTGAAACCATAGGGCGCCCGTTGCCGGGGCGACACACAATTGTATACTCAAACGATAAAACGTACGAGGGTGTGGAAACAACCAATAAGGATCCTCACCTTCTGCTTAAGGATTTGGAAAAACGAGGATACACGGAAGTTGCCATATGCGGAGGGGCAAGCGTGTATACCATGTTTCTTGAAGCTGGCTTAATTAATACTTTTTATTTAACCGTGGAACCTGTTTTATTTGGTCAGGGAGTGTCATTATTTTCAAAGGCTGTATCCGTGAACCTTTCTCTCCAAACAATAACAAAGCTGGATAATCAATCAATTCTTATTGAATATGGTATTAGGCATTAAAGAACTTCATCAACTTGTACAAGAAGAAAAGCTGGTAGAGAGATTGTCTACAAGAGAGCTGGAAAATCCCGAGGGTGCCGGATTTGATTTGCGCATTGGGGAGCTTTATGAAATTTCAGGGAAAGGATTTCTTGGAGTAGAGGAGCGAGAAACTCCCGACATGACACTTGTTGCAACCTATAAAGAAGGGGAAACAATAAGGGTTTCTCTTAAACCTCACACGTACTACCTCATGAAAACGATTGAATCGGTGAACATGCCAGAAGACTTGTTGGCTATTATGACCCCTCGCTCCACGCTTTTCCGTTCCGGAGTTTACCTCTTTGGCGGACAAGTTCCTCCAGGGTATAAAGGAGGATTGAGTATGGGTCTTTGCAATTTTCGCAATGAAGAATTTGATTTGGAAATGGGAGCCCGGATGGTGCACATTATGTTCTTTGAGGTAAAAGGGAAAGGTAATCTTTATAGAGGACAATGGCAAGGAGGCAGAGTAACAACAGATCAAAAAGAAACTCAGGTGTAACTCCGCGAAGAAGTACGACCTTGCGAAAAACCAAACAAAATAGCTTATTTCTATAAAGCAAGTAAGTGTGTCATACCATAAAAAGTTCACGATCGTGAACTTTTTATGGTATATGGTGCCCATCCTCTCTTTTTATGTTACAAGCCAAAAATTTTCCGCAAATCTTTGTCATCGTAGATGTTTTGAATGATGAGTACACGCACATCTCCACGCATTTCAATATTCCACAACTTAAGAAGGCACAAAAGCTCTTCGATAATATCGTAAGGCGTAATCCAAAAACTTTTTTGGAGCTCTATACATCCCAGTATGCGCAATTCACGGCGCAGAATATCTCGGTCATGCCGCCGTTCTTCAAGAATATCAAACGCGATTGCCCGATACTTTCCATCCCACTTTTTTTCCTGTTTTTGCAGTACTCTATAGCGGAGCGCCTTTGTTCGTCCATAAGAAGTGAGGACATATTGGCCTTCGGACGTTTTTTTGAAGCATTTGCTATACTTGAAGTTATTCAACTGAGAACTCCGCCACCGAGCAGAGTAGCGAAATTGATACTCATTTTCCCGGATAAAGCTATGGGGATTAACTACAAGGTCCGCACCAATCTTCAAAAGCTCTAGGCTTGTTTCTCCCAGGTATTCAAGAATGTGCTGCGTGAGAGTTTTTTGTTTCGCCATATACTTCTATCATACCATAAAAAGTTCACGATCGTGAACTTTTTATGGTAGGGGTTTTCAAATAAGAAAAATAAGCTATAATTGGAGAGTATAATAGAGAATATGAATAAGTATGAATAAGAACGAATACCCAGGCAAGTTTATCGTATTTGAAGGATTAGATGGATCTGGCCAATCAACACAAGTTGAGCTCTTCTCAAAATTTCTTTCTAGTCCCGCGCAGAAACGATTATTAAAGCATAAGGGCGTTCATGTTACAAAAGAGCCCACCCCTGGACTTATTGGCGGATTGATTCGCGCTCAATTGACACATGTTTGGAAATCTAGCCCGGAAAGTCTTCAACTTCTCTTTGCGGCGGATCGCCTTTATCATTTGGAAAAAGAGATAATTCCGCTTTTAAAAAAGGGGGTGACTGTAATTTGTGATCGTTATTTTTTTTCAACCGTAGCATTTGGCAATGTTGACGTACAGGACAGACCATGGCTTTTATCAATCAACGAAAAGGCGCTTTCTCCCGACCTGGTCATTCTTTTAAAAGTTGCCCCAAAGACGTGCATTGAACGCATCCGCGAAAGCAGGCACAGCATAGAACTTTTTGAGAGAGAAAAAATTCTTGAGAAGGTCTGGGAAACGTATAGCTGGCTTGCGAAAAAATTTTCCTACACGAGAATAGTTGACGGAGAGAAACCAATAGAGCATGTTTCGGAAGCAATTCAAAACATTCTTATCAAGAAGTTTTCATGAATTATATCCCAACCATAGGACTTGAAATACACGCTGAGCTCAATACTAAGAGCAAGATGTTTTGCTCTTGTCCAAATACCTCTCTTCAGGAAGCTCCAAATACCAATATCTGTCCCGTTTGCATGGGGCATCCGGGAACCCTTCCGGTGGCAAATATTGAGGCGATAAAAAAAGTTTTGCTTGTGGGAAAGGCGCTTTCGTGCACGCTTGCAAGTATTTCTAAATTTGATCGGAAGCACTATTTCTATCCAGATCTCCCAAAAGGATATCAGATTTCACAGTATGACATGCCATTATGTGAGAGAGGCTCTCTGCAAATTGGAGAAAAATCAGTGCGCATTACCCGCATTCACCTGGAAGAAGATGCGGGGAAGCTCCTGCATCCTCTGGGATCATCTCATACGCTTGCAGACTATAATAGAGCGGGAGCTCCTCTCATGGAACTGGTTACGGAGCCTGATCTCTCGTCTGCAAAAGAAGCCCAGCTATTTGCCCAGGAACTTCAGCTCATCTTAAGATATCTAAAAGCCTCTGATGCTGATATGGAAAAGGGGCAGATGAGGGTTGAGGTGAATATTTCACTTTCTAAACAGAAAGAGCTTGGCACAAAAGTTGAAATTAAAAATCTCAATTCGTTTAGAGTAATGGAGCAAGCAATTTCTTTTGAAATTCAGCGGCAAACAAGCATTCTTGAACGCGGAGAGAAGATTCAACAAGAAACAAGAGGGTGGGATGAAAAGAAAAAAGAAACATACGTTCAGCGAGAAAAAGAAGAAGCGCACGATTATCGCTACTTTCCTGAGCCAGATCTTCCTCCTATTACGATAACCCAAAAACAGGTACATGAAATTTTGGCTCTTATGCCGGAACTCCCAAGTCAGCGCAGAGAGCGTTTTCAGAAAGAGTACGGTATTTCAGCAGATGGGGCTGAGCTCTTTACTCAACAGAAAGAACTTGGCGAATATTTTGAGAAAGTGGTGAGTGAGCTTGGAGAGAACCTCTCTTCCAAAGTTCTTGCGGAGCGGATTCGCTTGGCTACAAACTACATGCAGTC
>JAUYJR010000043.1 GCA_030699255.1 bacterium
ATCGGACTCCCCTTCTTTTATCGCTTCTTCCAAAACACTTGCAATATCTCGCGAAGGAGCAAGATATGAAAGAGAGAACGATGCCCCTTGATTTAAAAGGGCTTCCGCGTGCATAACAATTGTACTCAGTGAAAGTCCTCGCTCCGAAGCTACTTCAATAAGCGTACGTCCCTGTTTGAGGAGCCGAAGCGTTTTCTCACGTGTGGGTACTTTCTCAACGATCTTTTTGATTTCTTTCTTTTTGCGGGAGCTCCCTCCGCAAAGACGGATAAACGCGTCTTGACGCTCTTTCACGGCGCCCAAACCAAGCTGAGAAAGGCGTAAGGAAGCACGCTCCGAATGCCTTTGAAACGCTCCGTCTGCTGCCGCAACCTGGTCTGCCACCTCAAGAGCCATCTCATTGAGTCCTCTCAAGAAAAGTCCCTTGAGTGAGCGCACCCGAGAGAGCGCCACGTATCCCTGCCCCGGAACAAAAGAACGACTCAGATCCACTTCCGCCTCATCAAGTGTCATACCCTGGCTCTTGTGCACGGTAATGGCCCAAGCCAAACGAAGCGGAACTTGCGAAATTTCGGCAAGAACCTTGCCATCTTCTTCCCGCTTCCAGCTCTGAGGAGTAGCACGCACCTGTTTTTTCTCCCGTGTCCTTACCACGGGGAATCCGCCCTCAAATCCTACCACCTCTCCTTGCGTTCCATTTGCATACTGCCCCCCGTGGTCGTTTTTTACAAACATAACTTCAGCTCCTTTTTTTAACGCAAGACAATTGGGAGCCAAACATCCTCGAGCAAGAGCTTCCACATGATGTTTCTTCCCCGCCTGTTGCATCAAAAATACCTTTTCCTCTCCTTTTATTTTTGAAAGCTCCTTGCTATTAAGCTCATCAACATCAACATTGTGCGTAAAAAGCTTTGTCATAGCACGCGCATGTGTTGGCACGGTATACTGCTGACGCATAAAAACCTCCCGCTCTTTTGCCGTAATTCTTCTCTGCCGAATTGCGGACAGTAATGCTAAAAACTCCTGATCTGCCTGGCGATACTGCTGTGTAAGATAGCAGGCAACCGGATTCGCCTCCTTCCATGCAAGAGATTGAAACGCGTAATGAGCTTCTTGTCCAAACGTTCGCTCCACCGGAGGGAGCTGAAAAAAGTCTCCACAGAAGACCATTTGCATGCCTCCAAACGGCTTTTCATTTCGCTTCATGTGCCGGCAAACACCATTTAGCATATCAAGAAATTCCGCCGAAAGCATGGAAATTTCGTCAATAATAAGAATGCGGGCAAGAGAAAAGCGATCCCAAAACATTTTCTTCTGCTCAAGCTGTTCAAGCTGAAACCCGGAGATCTCATTTTTTATCCCAATGCCGGACCATGAGTGAATGGTTGCACCTCCAATATGAGTTGCAGCAATGCCGGTGGAAGCCGTAATACCGGGATTAATGCCATGGTTTTGAAGCCACTGAATAAATGTATTCAGCACGTATGTCTTGCCTGTGCCAGCTTCCCCGGTAAGGAACACGTTGTGTCCCATTTTTAAAATATTGAGCGCCTCTTGCTGTGTCATTGGCTACTTTACTATGCTTCCTGGAGAAACATCCTCTCCGGGATGCAAGAGTACAGGCAGGCCACTATTATCCGCGGCAAGAAGCATACCGTAGCTCGTGTATCCCAAGAGCGTTTTAGGTTCAAGATTTGCCAAAATGGGGATTTCTTTTCCCACAAGCTCCTGAATATTTGGATACGCAAGCTTAATTCCTGCTATGATTTGACGCGGTTCTCCTTCTCCCAAATCAACCTGAAGGCTCACAAGTTTTTCTGATTCTTCAATAGCTTTTGCCTCTACGATTTTTCCAATACGGATATCCAGTTTTTTAAATTCTTCAAATGAGATATTCATAATGCAATTTATTACTTTTATAGTACCTAGCATATCAAAATCAGGAGAAAAAACAAAACCGCCAGTTTAAGGACTGGCGGAATTGTGACCAGAGTAGACGTTTACATTTTTATTTCAACATCCACTCCCGCGGGAAGATTGAGGTTTGTTAGCGCGTCAATCATTTTTGGATTTGGATTTAGTACATCAATCAGCCGCTTGTGAATACGCATCTCAAACTGCTCGCGCGCGTCCTTATGTACAAAGGAAGATCGGTTTACGGTGTACTTGCGAATCTCTGTTGGCAGAGGAATGGGACCCATGGCCTCGCATCCCTGCCGAAGAGCTGTCTCCATAATTTGGCGACACGAAGCGTCAATCACTTTGTGATCGTACGCACTGATGCGAATACGCAATCTCTGCTGCGCCTGTTCTTTTGTCGCCTCTCCTTTTGTAATCGCCATATAAGGTTCCTTCTCTTCTCTTCCAAAAGACCCGCACAAGGCGGATCCCTGTTTGTATGCTACGCAATAATCTTTGTTACAACTCCGGCTCCTACCGTCTTTCCTCCTTCACGAATAGCAAACCGCTGCTTCTCTTCCATGGCAATAGGAGCCATAAGCTTTACTTTTACACTTACGGTATCTCCAGGCATTACCATTTCGGTTCCTTCAGGCAATGTTACATCTCCTGTTACGTCCGTTGTGCGGAAGTAGAACTGAGGCTTGTATCCTGCAAAGAACGGGGTATGTCTTCCTCCCTCTTCCTTGGTAAGCACGTATACTTCCGTTTCAAACTCGGTGTGAGGAGTAACACTGCCGGTCTTTGCCAGCACCTGTCCTCGTTCAACGTCGTCTTTTTTGAGTCCTCTCAGCAAGATTCCAACATTGTCTCCCGCCTGCCCCTCATCGAGCATTTTGTTAAACATTTCAACGCTCACCACGGTTGTCTTGCTAGTAGGGCGAATACCAACGATTTCCACCTCTTCATTTGGATGAATAACTCCCCTCTCAATTCTCCCCGTTGCAACTGTTCCTCTTCCTTCAATGGAGAAGACGTCTTCAACACCCATGATGAACGGTTTGTCGTTCTCTCGTTCCGGCTGAGGGATGTACGAATCTACAGCAGCCATGAGATCAAGAATAGGCTTTGCTGCTTCATCATCGGCAGACTTGGATTCCAGTGCCTTAAGAGCGGATCCTCTAATAATTGGAGCTTCGTCTCCCTTGTACCCATACTTATTCAGGAGCTCTCGCACCTCTGATTCCACAAGATCAATCATTTCAGGATCATCAACCATGTCGCACTTGTTCAAAAACACTAGAACAGAAGGGAGACCAACCTGCTTTGCAAGCAAAATGTGTTCCCGTGTCTGAGGCATGGGACCGTCAGGAGCTGAAACAACAAGAATGGCTCCATCCATCTGGGCTGCCCCGGTAATCATGTTCTTGATGTAGTCGGCGTGTCCAGGAGCATCAATGTGGGCGTAATGCCTGTTCTCAGTCTGATACTCCAAATGCGCAATATTAATGGTGATTCCGCGCTGTCTCTCTTCGGGAGCGGCATCAATCTGATCTACCGACCGCTCTGTTGGTACGAGTCCCTTCATGTGCAGAACATGGAGGATTGCCGCGGACAATGTTGTTTTTCCGTGGTCCACGTGTCCAATGGTTCCAACGTTCACGTGAGGTTTTGTTCTTTCAAATTTTTCTGCTGCCATACAATATGATTGTTATTTATATCTAGTTATTTGTGACACGCGCATTATAGCGGTAAGTCGTCAATTGTCAACTCTCGAGAACCCTCAAACGGCTCTTCCTCTCTTATAGGAGCAACGCTCTCGACCTGAGAAGATCCATTTTGCAAGCGTTTATACTCCTCAAACCGCAGGAGAACGGCAACGGGATTCCCTTTCTCCACAATCACCACTCCTCCTCCACTCTTCATAATGTTCATCAGTTCGTTAAATTCCATAAGCGTTATTTGCTTTTTCCCGCAATAACTTCCTGGGAAATGTTTTGAGGAACCTCTTCGTAACGGTCGAATTCCATTGTAAATGTTCCTCGTCCTTCTGTCAACGAGCGAAGATTGGTGGCATACCCAAACATTTCAGCAAGTGGAACATGTACGCGAATGATCTTCATGCCCAATAGATCTTCTGTCTCCTGAATCTGCCCTCTCCGAGAAGATAAGTCTCCAATCACTTCTCCAAAAAAGTCAGCCGGAACCGTAACCTCAAGCCGCATAATTGGTTCCAACAGAATGGGGGAAGCTTTTTTTGACGCTTCCTGCAAACCCATGGATCCCGCAATTTTAAACGCCATTTCAGAAGAGTCCACCTCATGGTACGAGCCATCAAACAACGTAGCTTCCATATCAACCATGGAGTATCCCGCAACCACACCCTTTGCCATAGCCTCCTTAATTCCCTTCTCAACGGCAGGAATGTATTCCCGAGGAATTACTCCTCCCTTAATATCATTTTTAAAGACAAACCCTTCTCCTCTGCTCTTAGGAGTAACTCGAACCTTCACGTGTCCGTACTGTCCACGGCCTCCGGTCTGGCGCACATATTTTGCCTCAGCTTCTGCCTCCTGTTTAATTGTTTCTTTGTACGCAACCTGAGGCCTGCCAACTTGAGCCTCCACTCCAAACTCCCGTTTCATGCGATCTACAATAATCTCCAGATGAAGCTCCCCCATGCCGGAGATAATAGTTTCGCCCGTTTCAATGTCTGAAGAGACGCGGAACGTGGGATCTTCATCCGACAAGCGCTTGAGAGCAAACCCCATCTTTTCTTGATCCTGTTTGGTGTTTGGCTCAATGCGAATAGAAATAACAGGCTCGGGAAACGAGATCTGCTCAAGCAAAACGGGGACTGACTCGGCGCACAGCGTATGTCCTGTACTGGTATTTTTAAGACCAATGGTGGCAGCAATATCTCCCGCAAACAGCTCATCCACTTCTTCCCGCTCGGCCGCGTGCATACGAAGAATTCTGCTAATACGCTCCCGTTCTCCTGTTGTGGCATTGAGCACATATGAACCTTTGGAAAGCATGCCTGAGTACACACGGAAGTACGTTAATGTTCCAACATAGGGATCGGTTGCCACCTTAAACGCCAAGGCTGAAAATAGCTCCTTATCCGTATGAGCTCGCGTTACCACTTTCTCCGTCTTTGGGTCTATTCCTTCAATGGGTTGCAGGTCTGCGGGGCTGGGAAGATAATCTACCACTCCGTCCAGCACAAATTGTACTCCCTTGTTCTTGAGAGCTGAACCGCAGAAAACCGGAACGAGCTTGCTTGTAATAACGGCCTTTCTCAGAACCGCTTTAAGTTCTTCCAAGGAAACATCTCCTTCCTGAAGATATCGTTCCATAAGCTGTTCGTCTTCCGCTACAATTCTCTCCACCGCTTTTTCTCTCCATGCTTTTGCTTTCTCCAAAAGCTCTGCGGGAATTTCCTTCTCTACAATCTGCTGACCAAAATCCCCTTCAAATTCATAGGCTTTCATAGCCAGAAGATCAATAATGCCTTCAAGGTTCTCCTCTTCTCCAATGGGGAGCTGAATGGCAATGGCATTTGTTGTGAGCCGCTTCCAGATTGATTCCAGGCTTCGCTCAAAGGAAGCTCCCATACGATCCAGCTTATTGATGAAGCAGATGCGGGGAACGGCAAACTTATCAGCTTGTCGCCATACTGTTTCAGACTGGGACTCAACACCGGCAACTCCGTCAAATACCACCATAGCTCCATCTAGTACGCGCAGAGACCGCTGTACTTCCACGGTAAAGTCAATGTGGCCGGGAGTATCAATAATATTAAAGCGGTACTCGTTCCCCTTATCCTTGGGAAGCCAGGTTGGAACCCAAAAACATGTTGTTGCCGCTGACGTTATAGTGATACCTCGCTCTCGCTCCTGCTCCATCCAGTCCATAACAGCCTGCCCTTCATGCACTTCTCCAATCTTGTGGGAAATACCCGTGTAGAACAAAACCCGCTCGGTTGTGGTGGTTTTACCTGCGTCAATGTGGGCAATAATGCCAATGTTGCGGTACTTCTCAATAGGATACTGTCTTGCCATAAAGTAAAATCTAAAATCTGCGAGAATAGCTCACATGTCGCTCTTCGTTTATTTTTTTGGGACTACCACGCCAAGTGAGCAAATGCTCGGTTGGCATCCGCCATACGGTGTGCGTCTTCTTTCTTCTTCACCGCTACTCCTTCATTTTTTGCGGCTGCCATGATTTCTTCGGCCAGTTTTTCTCTCATAGGCCTTCCTTTCTTGTTTCTTGCGGATCCAATAATCCAGCGAAGAGCCAGGCTCTGGCGCCTATCTCCTCGTACTTCAACAGGAACTTGGTAAGTTGCTCCTCCTACGCGGCGAGATCGCACTTCTTGCAAAGGACCCACGTTTTCCATTGCTCTCAGGTAAACGCCAAGAGGCTCTTCCTTCATTTTCTCCTTGAGAATATCAAATGAACCGTACACAATTTTACGGGCGGCGGACTTCTTTCCGTCTTTCATGACATGATTAATCAGCTTCGTTACAAGCGAGTCGCTGTAAACGGAGTCCGGAGCCAGAGATTTCTTTTTTATTGCTTTTCTTGCCATGCTATGCTTTTGGTTTCTTTGATCCGTACTTTGATCTCACCTGCTTCCTGCCCTCAACACCGGCGGTATCAAGCACGCCTCGCACAATATGGTATCGCACTCCGGGAAGGTCCTTCACCCTACCTCCTCGGAGAACCACCACAGAGTGCTCCTGCAGGTTATGTCCCACGCCGGGAATATAGGCGCTTACCTCCATGCCATTTGAAAGCCGTACACGCGCCACTTTTCGCAGAGCGGAGTTTGGTTTCTTTGGTGTCATGGTGAATACACGCAAACAGACTCCCCGCTTAAAGGGTGAGGAATACTCAACTGGCTGGTTCTTTTTTGTATTAAATCCAAACTGCAACGCGGGACTTTTCCCTCGTCGTTTTGTTTTTGACCGCTCCTTTTTTATCAGCTGATGAATCGTTGGCATAAATCAAAAGAAATGTATCAGACAATTGCGCGCTTGTCAATGAATTATGAGAATTACAGGAAAAATACAAAGAATGCGGAGACTCCAATAACGGTAAACCAGATGGGAACAGACCAAGCAATAACCTTGGAACCGTCCAGTGGAAAAATAGGAATCATATTAAACAACGCCAACCGAGAGTTAATGAAAAATCCATGATATAGAATAAGACCTACAAATTCCGGCAAGTCGCCAAATGTATTAGAAAACACAAACCCTAGCACAAGAAACATTCCCGCCAGCACCAGATTCACCACAGGCCCAACAACAGAGATAATGCCGTTCTGCTTCCGTGACACAAGCCCCTGAATCATAACAGCTCCCGGAGCTGCAAAAATAAAGCCGAAAAAGCTCATGCCCACCGCAAGAATGAGTCCCCAATCAAACTTACGAAACTCAGCCCAGTGGCCGTACCAATGGGCTACAACCTTATGAGCAATTTCATGAAGTAAAAACGCCACCCCAAAGGTTATGCTCGCAATAAAAAATATAGGGAGAAAGTTTGCTCCAATTACCCCAACTCCCCCTCCAAGTATAATGGTAAAGGCAAAGCTAATTGCCGCCCACGCATGAAGTAGGTGGATTAATTCTTCTGACGAGAACTTTAGCGATTGGAAAAACTTCATTACACATCAGAATACCAAACTTTCTGTTTATTGTCGACATATCCCCTCTTTACAAAGACATAAAAACAAGGTACACTGCTTCCCATATGGCAAATCAATGTCTCCTGTGTGAAAAAAACGGAGTGAATGTCTGGCGAAGAGTCAAGACAATCAGCCGGTACAACCCTACATCTAAGAGAAAGCAGAAGCCCAATCTCCAATGGCTTGCGCTTCCTCCAGAAGTAACAGAAAAAGCGGGGCTTCCCACAAAGACCCGTGTTCGTGCCTGCGCCAAGTGTATAAAGGCATTTGGTAAAAACAAATAGAAGCATGCAGGTGGAAGACACCCGGGCCATAGGATAGTGGTAGTCCGCGTCCATGGGGTGGATGTGGCGGTGGTTCGATTCCACCTGGCCCGACTACACAAACAAACACACCTTCTTGTAAGAAGGTGTGTTTGTTTTTTCCATAACTATTTACCGCACTATTATGCCTGTTTCTTACTCTCCTCATATGCCCGCCAGGAAACTGCAGCCGCAGGTTCTTCTGCCTCTAAAAGTTCAAGTGCTCTATCTCTAATTTCACTGGTCCGCACGTGTTCTTTTTCTGCAAGCTCCTCTGCAAGAGAGTGCATTACTTTCTCCACCACGCCTTCTGTATGATCTTCCGCAATATTGGCATCCTGGCAAGCCGCCATCAAAGATTTCCGCACCTTTTGTTCGTCGTACGGAGATGTCTCTCCATTTCGTTTTACAACTGTTGTAATCATAGAATAGTAAAAATTACCACGTTAATGATTGACCTTTTTATTGCGTTGGTATGGTGCAAGAAGAACATCCGGAAACAGCTCTTTTTAATGTAATTCCAAAGAGCACAAGAAGTAATGCCAAAGAGCCCAAGAAAAACTCCGTCTGATGGGCAAGAATAAAGTAGGCTCCTCCCGTTCCCATGCCAAACAGTGCAAACAGCGAAACAAGGCATGAAGAACATGAAACTCCCGTTACTCCAAGAATGCTCGCTGCCATTCCGGAGAACCCGCTTCCCATTGTTTCTGCTGTTGATTTAGCAACCATACTAGCCCTGTTCTGTCGCAATACGTAGGTCTGCAAGGCGGCATTTATGCCAATGAGGAGCGCAAGAGAAATTATGAGCGCGTAATCTTGCCACGCGTACAAAGACGCCTGAAACAGAATATCATTGCCCGGAATAAGGAAGACGGGAAGCAGAAACATAAGCGCTCCAAACGCAAGCGCAACGCAACCCATGAGAACAAGGTAAAGAGGCGTTGTTAATAGTTCTCGCAAAACGGTACCTATTTTTACCATGTATGCATTGTAAGGCTCTGCTCCCCCCTAGTCAATCTTTTACGCATTTTGTATACTGGATATATGAATTTCACTATTCCTTCTTCCCAAGAACCCTTACAGACAACCTTGCGCAGAGCGGGGTACGCTCCCGAAGGAAGAGACCAACGATCAGGAGAGTTTGCTTACGTTCGGCGTTTTACCTCAGCCCACTACCCCAGGTTTCATCTTTTTGTAACCTCAGTAAAAGAGGACTCGGTGATACTGAGTATCCACCTGGATCAGAAACGTCCAAGCTATCAGGGAACATCAGCTCATGGAGGAGAATACAACGGACCCGTTATAAAAGAAGAAGCGCAACGCATTACAAGCATTGCTTCCTCATAGAAAAACCCGCCTTTCTTCTCCCCCTCTAAAATCCTGTGAATCCAGGTGGGTGCCGTCAGACATCCGCCACGGCGAATGTATCATATTCGGCTCCCTAAAAAATGTAATTCGGAAATAGAGAGGGAAAAGAAAAGCGGGTACACTTTCAGTATACCCGTTTCCATCACTTTGTGTCAACCTTCAAATTATTCCAGAATGCCGTCAATATTCACATCGTAGATAATCTGCTCCTGCACCAAACGATATGAGAGAACATCCCCTGTTCCAAACCAAAGGGGAATTTCTTGGCTTGCTTCATCTGTTGACCCGGAAGCATGAATGAGATTCCGGACTGCTCTTCCATCGGTATCCGCCATCTGGTATGAATCAATAACAAAATCCCCCCGAATAGTTCCCACGTCTGAAGATCGAGGCTCGGTTCCCCCTGTCATTTTTCTGATAACTTCCACCGCGTGAGCTCCCTGCCACACCATAGCAATAACAGGACCACACGTGAGGTACTTTTTAAGCCCTTGGAGCACTCGATCTCCCACCTCAATTGGATC
>JAUYJR010000066.1 GCA_030699255.1 bacterium
TCTCGGAGTGCGGGGTTGACCCCGTAGGAGATATTAGAGAGGAGCTTACGAGGTTGACGAATAAGGAAACACCTGGTATAGTGCCGGTATGAAAACGTACGATATAACCCTTCTCTTGAGTTCTGAACTCACTGAAGAACAGGCAAATACAACATTTCAAGAACAGCTTTCTTCCCTCCAAGAACAGGGAGGCATCTTGCATAAGCAGGAGATTAAGGGAAAGCGCAGACTTGCTTATCCGGTAAAAAAGCAGCGAAACGCGCATTTAGCTCAGGTGAGTGTCTCGTGTTCTCCAGAAGCAATACAAACAACGCGTGACACAATAAAAAATCACGCACATGTGTTACGTTTCCTTGTTGCAGTGGCAAACCGACCCGATCCGGCTCCGCGAGCAAGACGAGAATCTCCAAAGGAGACTCCCCGAGAACGAGTTGAGATTGCGGATATAGACAAAAAGTTGGAGGAAATATTTAAAGAAGCATGAATGTCAACAAAGTTCTCCTTGTAGGCCGATTAGTAGAAAATCCCGAGGTTCGTACCACGCCCTCAGGACAGTCGGTGTGCACACTGCGCATGGCAACCAATCGCACGTGGACAGATAAACAGGGATCACGCCAAACGGATGCGGAGTACCACAGCATTGTATTATGGGGCAAGATGGCGGACATTGCTTCTCGCTATCTCCAGAAAGGATCTATTGCTTACATTGAGGGAAGAATTCAAACGCGATCCTGGCAGGATCAATCCGGAGTAAAGAAGTACCGAACGGAGATTATTGCCGAGAACCTACAGCTTGGACCAAAAGGAGAAGGAGGCTCTCATGGCCCATCGTCCCAACAAAAAGAGGAGCGACACGAATCTTCAGGAGAAGATATCCCCATCATTGAAGAGGACGAGGAGATTGATATAAAAGATATACCATTTTAACGTATGGAATGCATTCTTTGCAAAAAAAACATCAAGAACGTTGACTTCCGAGACACACCGTCTCTGAAAAACTACATCTCGGGACTGGGCAAGATTCGTCCCAAAACAAAAACCGGCCTATGCTCCACTCATCAGCGGAGAGTATCTACCGCCGTTAAACGAGCTCGCCACATTGGCCTCATGTCTGCAACGGCAAAAAGCTAACGCCAATAAAAAGAAACACCCCCTCTACAGGGGGTGTTTCTTTTTATTTCTTTATGCTTCCTTTTCCGGCTCATCTGGAACAGGATCTTTCTGTTCTTGAGCTTTCACAAAAAGCTCTTCTCGTATCTTTTGAGCAATTTCGGGATTCGCCTCAAGAAAAGTTTTACCTCCCTCGTTCCCTTGCCCAAGTTTTGTCTCTCCGTACTGAAACCAAGATCCCGCCTTCTGGATCACTCCCTCCCGAACTCCCGAAACCAGGAGATCAACTTCGTATGAGATGCCCTTATTGTAGTAAATATCAAACTCGCATGTTTTGAAGGGAGCTGCAACCTTGTTTTTTACCACCTTTGCCCGAATACGGGAGCCAATAATATTCTCTCCCGACTTTATCTGAGCGGCCCTCCTTAATTCAATACGCACGGATGAGTAGAACTTGAGCGCAAGCCCTCCCGGAGTTGTCTCGGGATTCCCAAACATCACTCCAATCTTCATGCGAATCTGATTAAGAAAAACTATGGTGGTTTTTGACTGCGCGGCAAGTGTGGAAAGTTTCCGAAGAGCCGAAGACATAAGCCGTGCTTGTAAGCCAATTTGAAACTCTCCAATCTCCCCCGCAATCTCGTTCTTTGGCGTGAGAGCAGCTACCGAATCCACCACAATAACATCAACGGCAGCTGAGCGCGTGAGCGTTTCCACAATTTGTAGGGCCTGTTCCCCCGAGTCCGGTTGAGAAATGAGCAGCTCGTCCGTATTTACCCCAATTCTTCGCGCGTAGTCGGGATCCAGCGCGTGTTCCGCGTCCACAAATGCGGCCACGCCTCCTCTCTTCTGGGCTTCAGCGGTAATGTGTAAAGCAAGTGTGCTTTTTCCGCTTGATTCGGGACCGTATATCTCAATAATTCTTCCTTGTGGAACTCCCCTAACGCCAAGCGCCAAATCCAACGAAACGGATCCCGTAGGAATGGCGTCAATATCAACCGCTGTAGCCTCACTGAGCTTGATAATTGCTCCTTCTCCAAACCGCTGTTTTATTTCAGCAATTGCTTCCTCTAAGTCTCTCGCGTATTCTTTTTCCTTTTTCTTTTTTGCCATGTGCTATTATGCCATTATTTCTACGGGGCTATCCATTCGGATCCATCATCTTCTTTGGGAGAATGTGTGTACACTTCCCGGGGGCGCGCGCCGTCAGCCGGCCCAACAATACCCCGTTCTTCGAGAAGGTCAATGAGACGGGCAGCCCTTGCGTACCCCACCTTCAGACGACGCTGTAAGAGGGAGGCTGAGGCCTTCTTTGATTCAACCACCACCCGCTTTGCCTCTTCATAAAGAGTGTCGTCGTCACCATCCTCATAGCTTCCAACTTCCATATCTTCAACCGCGCTATGTCCCAGCTCGTCTTCCGCCACTCTATCCATGGAAACATCTTTATTCTCTTTCACAAGCCAGGCAACTACCTTTTTCACTTCCTTGTCAGAAATAAATGCTCCCTGTAACCGCTTGGGGCGGGAAGAGTCGGCAGAGAGATAAAGCATATCTCCTTTTCCCAACAGCTTTTCAGCTCCCGCCATATCCAGAATTGTTCTTGAGTCAATTTGAGAGACCACCTGAAAGGCAATTCTTCCTGTTACATTTGCTTTGATGGTTCCCGTAATAACTTCCACGGAAGGGCGCTGAGTAGCCAACACTAGATGAATCCCAACCGCCCGAGACATTTGGGCAAGCCGAACAATGAGCGCCTCTATCTCCTTTCCTCGGGCCGCCATAAGGTCGGCAAGCTCATCAATAACCACAACAATATATGGCATGGACTCAAGCTCTTCTCCCGCCCCTTTTTCCCGCTGTTCCCGCAAAAACTCCTGGTAGCTTGAAATATCTCGTATGCGAAACTGGGAAAGCAGGTCAAATCTCCGATCCATCTCTTTTAAAAGCCACTTTAACGCGTTGATTGTCCGCTGAGCATCAAGAATGACAGGCATTAAAAGGTGAGGTAGATCGTTAAACACAGGAAACTCCACCCTCTTTGGATCCACCAAAACAAGACGGAGCGTTTCTGGAGAGTTTCGATACAGCAAGCTCAAGATAATATTATGAAGGCCAATCGTCTTTCCCGATCCCGTTGCTCCGGCTACTAAAAGGTGAGGTAGTCGGGCTAAATCTCCAAACGCGGGATTTCCCGATACGTCTCGCCCAAAGCCCAGGGCAAGCGGAGATGGGTGGTTTTGGAACTGCGCGTGCTCAATAAGCTCTCGGAGCTTCACCACGGCCCGTACGCGGTTGGGAATCTCAATGCCAACCAGCGATCTTCCCGGAATAGGAGCTTCAATACGAATAGGGTGAGCGGCAAGAGCCAGAGAGAGGTCACTGTAGAGAGCCGTAATGCGGGAAAGCTTGATTCCTTCGGCCGGCTTAATAGCGTACTGCGTAACGGCAGGACCAATGTTTACCTCGGAAATCTCAACTGGAATACCAAAGTTCTGTAGTGTTTTTTTGATAATGGCCGAGTATATCTTTATATCCCCGGCGTTTGGCACGCCACGATCCTGTTCAAGAATTTCGGGAGGAGGAAGATTATACCCTCCTAAGAATACGGGACTGGCAAACGGCTTTGGTTTCTCTTTCTCTTGAGCCTTTCCCTCTTTTGCTTTATCCTTCTTCTCAACTTCTTCACTCTCAAGACGGCTCTCCTCAACCTCGTGAACCTCAAAACTCGGTTCAAATATCTTCTTGAAACGATCCTGCGCCAGTTTTGTAAAGGTAGCCCCCTCATCATCATGAGGAAGGAGCTTCCAGTAGATAACAAGCGAAACAATAATCAGCGCAAAAAAGAGGATCATACTCACCCACTCGTCAAAGAAAGTAAGAAAAGGCCAGGAAAAGAGAAAGCCGAGCCATCCTCCGGGTTCCAGTCCTCGCATATGGTAAATGCCGGAAACACTGGAAAGGAATCCCGCAATCCCAATCAAAGAAAGAAAGAACGCCAGAAACACCGTATTTTTACTTGCGCCCTTCATGCCAAAAAACACCACGCCCGAAAGGGCGAGGAGGGGAGGGAGAAATGCAACTCCCTGCCCGAGAAGCACGCGGAATAGCGCAAGGAAGAATGCTCCTGCTCTACCTGCCTGTTCAAAAAATGAGAGAAGAAAAACAATAGCGAGCACAAAAAACGCAATGCCCCAGACCGGTCGCTGAATATGCTCCGGAATAGAGAAGAGCTCAAGAGAGAAAGACGATTGGTGTTTTTTCTTTTTCGCCACGGTACATTGCTCCTAGTGCCACACAGATCCCAATCTCATCATACAAAAAGCGTGAGGGAGTGAGTGCACTCCCAGTATATCATGCTTTAAAACCCTTGCCCACCGGAATAAGCTTTCCAATAATAACGTTTTCTTTCAGACCTCTTAACTTGTCTTCTTTGCCTGAGAGAGAAGCACGGATGAGTACGCGAGAAGTCTCCTGAAAAGATGCCGCTGAAAGGAAACTTTCGGTTGTGAGAGCAACACGGGAGATACCCAAGAGGAGCTGAGTAGCAACAGCCTTCTTCTTGTCTGCTTTTTCCAGAACAGCATTTTCCTCCAAGAAGGAAGGTCGTTCAACAACCTCTCCTTCCAAGAATTTGCTCTCCCCCTTTTCTTTGATGCGAACACGAGAGAACATCTGGCGCACAATAACTTCCAAGTGCTTGTCATGAATACTCACCCCCTGAGAAGAGTAGATGCGTTGCACCTCTTTCACAACATACCGTTGTGCGTCCTCCGTGCCTGAGAACGCGAGAATTTCTTGCAGGTCCAGGTTTCCTTCACAGAGCTGTTGCCCCTTTACCACAACGCCACCTTGCTGCACCCAGATTGCCCGGTTTGCCGGAATCTCGTACTCCGCAATCTTATCTTCTTTTTCTTTCTTCTCTTTCTTCTTTTTGCCGGGAATCTCCTCGTTTTTCTTCTCATCTTGGGAAGATCCAAGAGAATCCCCCACAATCGATTTATCCGGACGAATCCTCACTATATTGTCTACAATATCAACAACAACTCCGTCACATTCGGCAATAACGGCTTTTCCTCCCGGAACTCGCCCTTCAAATATTTCTTCTACACGAGGAAGTCCCTGTGTAATATCTCCTCCTCCTGCTACTCCCCCCGTATGGAAGGTGCGCATTGTCAGCTGAGTTCCCGGTTCTCCAATGGATTGAGCGGCCACAATTCCAACGGCAGAGCCTATCTCAACAGGAGCGTTTCTCCCAAGATCCCATCCGTAGCATTTTTGACAGAGTCCTCGGAAGTTCTTGCAGGAAAGTGCAGATCTGACCCGAACCTCCTGAATCGCATCATCTTCGGCAATCTCTCTCGCCTGCTCAACACCAATAATTTCGTTCTTTTTCACATATCCCGCAATATCTTCCAAAACAACTCGGCCCGCAAACTTGAGCGCGGGATTCTGTCCCACCTCTTCCGCGTCCGCTTTGCGCATAACAATGCCCTTGGTATCTTTGCAGTCTTCGTTTGTAATAATGACATCATGAGAAACGTCCACAAGACGGCGGGTAAGGTATCCCGCAGTTGCCGTGCGCAGAGCTGTATCCGCGGTTCCTTTTCTTGTTCCGTGCGTGGAGATAAAGTATTCCAGCACATCAAGTCCTTCCTTAAAACAACTCTTGATAGGAAGTTCAATGAGACGGCCCGCGGGGTTCATCATCAGTCCTCTCATGCCCGCCATCTGCGTTGCCTGAGACCAGCTTCCTCGGGAACCGGAATCAATAATGGATGAGACTGATTCGTCGGGAGAAAGCGTTTTGGGCACAAGTTTTTCAATGGCAACTTTTACCCGCGTCCAAATCTCAATAACCTTGTCTGATCGTTCTTCCCGTGAAAGCAGTCCTTTTCTAAAATGCTCCGCAATCCGCTCCACCTCCCCTTCGGCTTCTTTAATGAGAGCCGGCTTTTCTTTGGGAACAATAAGATCATCCATTCCCCAGGTGATGCCGGACTTTGTGGCATACTCAAATCCAAGTTCTTTGACACGATCCACTACCTCTTGCACCTCTTGAGGAGGACGTGTGTTGATAACGTCTCCAATAATTCTCCCAAGAGATTTCTTGTTCATCTGACTATTGATAAACTCATGGCCTTCGGGGAGCGATCTGTTAAAGATGATTCGTCCCGGAGTTGTTTCTTCCAGTTTGCCAGACATCAGAACACGCACTCCATCTCGAAGTCCTACAACTCCGTGCTCATACGCAAGAATGGTTTCGTCTTCGGAGGAAAATGTCTTTGGTTGCTTATTTTGCTTTTCCAATCCCGTTAAGTAGAAACAGCCCAACACCATATCTTTTTCCGGGGCCACAATAGGAAGACCAGTTGCGGGCTTCAGTAGGTTTGCTCCAGACAGCATAATTTCACGGGCTTCTCTCTGCGCCTCATCCGAAAGAGGAACGTGAACCGCCATCTGATCTCCGTCAAAGTCCGCGTTAAACGCAGAACAGACAAGAGGGTGCAGGCGAATTGCCTCTCCCTCCATGAGGAGAGGATAAAATCCCTGAATACCAAGACGGTGCAATGTTGGGGCGCGGTTCAATAGAACCACCCTATCCTTTACCACCTCTTCCAGAATTTCCCATACTTCGTCAATTCCCTGTTCAATAAGACGGGAGGCCCCTTTCACGTTATATGAAAGTTCTCGCTCCAGAATCTTTTGAATAACAAATGGTTTGAACAGCTCTAGCGCCATCAGCTTGGGAAGTCCGCACTGGTGGAGCTTCAACTCTGGACCTGCCACAATAACGGATCTTCCGGAGTAGTCCACACGCTTTCCAAGCAGGTTTCCGCGGAATCTCCCCTGCTTTCCTTTCAGCATATCTGACAAAGACTTGAGCAGGCGCTTTCCTCCTCCACTTGTGGACTGTGTCATGGTTCCCTTCCGCATACTGTTGTCAATCAGCGCGTCTACGGCCTCTTGCAACATGCGCTTTTCATTTCGCACAATTACGTCGGGAGCTCCAGAATCCAAGAGATAACGGAGCCGGTTGTTGCGGTTTATAACACGGCGGTACAGATCATTCAGATCGGAAGAAGCATACCTGCCCCCGTCGAGTTGCACCATAGGTCGCAGATCGGGAGGAAGCACGGGAATAACACTCAGGAACATCCATTCGGGACGGATACCAGCTTGAAACATGTCTCGGAAGAGTCTAATCCGTTCAGCAAGCTTCCGCCTGTTCTGAGGAGACGCATTCTCTTGTTCCGCCAGCAACCGCTTAATAATATCTTTGAGATTCATCTGTTCGGCAATCTTTCGCAAAACCTCAGATCCCGTCCCGGCCTCAAACACGTGTCCGTACTTAAGAGAAAGAGTCTGGTACTCAATTTCGGAGAGCGTGCGTAGAACCTCAATGCTCGCCAGTTCATGGCGCGCCCGGTCCCGGGCCTCTTTCAACTGCTCTTTTTCTTCCGCTTCAGCTCCTTTTGTACGGCGCAAAAACTCCTGCTCCAGTTCTCCAAGCGCCTTTGTTTTTGCCGTGTTATCCACCTTGGTAACAATATAGGAACCAAAGTAGATGACACGCTCCAGGTTTTGCATGGGAATATCAAACACCATGCTGATGCGAGAAGGGATTCCTCGCAAGAACCAAATATGAGAACAGGGGGTAGCTAACTTAATGTGCCCCATGCGCTCTCGTCGGACAGAAGCCTTGGTAACCTCAACACCACATCGATCACAGGTAATGCCCTTGTATCGAATTTTCTTGTACTTTCCGCAGTAGCACTCAAAGTCTTTTTCTGGACCGAAAATGCGCTCGTCAAACAACCCGTCTTTCTCCGCTCGCTGTGTGCGGTAGTTTATAGTTTCGGGTTTGGTTACCTCTCCAAACGACCAAGAAAGGATGTCGTCGGGGGAAGCTAACTTAATACGGAGTGATTGGAGGTCTGTGACGCGCATAGAATGGCAGGTTACGGAGTTGGGTGATTCTTAAGGGGACTTGACTCTTCATCTCCCAGTTTCCCCTTTACTTCAACATGAAGCGCGAGCGATCTTAGCTCGGAAAGCAAGAGACTGAAAGAAGCCGGCAGGTGAGGAGGTTGAATGGGCTGACCTCGAAGGATCGCCTCGTAGGTTGCGGCCCTTCCCGCGACGTCATCGGACTTGATGGTAAGCATCTCCTGGAGTGTATATGTGGCGCCATATCCTTCCAGCGCCCATACTTCCATTTCTCCAAATCGCTGTCCTCCAAACTGCGCTTTTCCTCCCAGCGGTTGCTGCGTAATGAGGGAGTACGGGCCAGTTGATCGCATATGAATCTTGTCTTCAACCATGTGAGCAAGCTTCAAAATGTACATGTACCCTACGGTAATAGGATGAGGGAAGGGTTCTCCATCCCGGCCATCGTACAGCACTATTTTTCCGCTTTCAGGAAGTCCCGCTTTCTTTAATTCCGCCTTTATGTCTTCTTCCGTTGCGCCAGCCAACCCCGGGGTAACCGCAAGATAGCCAAGCTCTTTTGCGGCCCACCCAAGATGCGTTTCCAAAATCTGCCCAATGTTCATACGGGAAGCTACACCAAGAGGATTTAGAACAATATCCACGGGACGCCCATCCGCCATAAACGGCATTTCCGCCTCGGGAAGAACAAACGAAATAACTCCCTTGTTTCCGTGTCGTCCCGCTAACTTGTCTCCGGGACGGATCTTGCGCAACTGAGCTATTTCAACATGAATGCGTTTTATAACCCCGGGTTCCAACTTGTGGCCTTGCTCTCGGGAAAATACTCGTACGTTTATTACCCGGCCTCGCTTGCCATGAGACATATACATTGACGTATCTTTCACATCGCGGGCCTTTTCTCCAAAAATTGCTCGCAACAGACGTTCTTCCGGTGTCAGTTCCTGTTCTCCTTTTGGAGAGATCTTTCCTACAAGAATGTCGTTTGGTTCAACTTCAGCTCCAATGCGCACAATACCCTCCTCATCCAAATCCTTGAGCTTCTCTTCTCCAATGTTTGGGATATCTCCCGTTGTTACTTCGGGTCCTAATTTGGTTTCCCGCACATCACAATGAAAATCTTCAATATGAATAGATGTATACGCGTCCTCTTTCACCAAGCGCTCCGAGAGGATTATGGCGTCTTCGTAGTTTCCTCCTCTCCAAGAAAGGAACGCCACCAAGAGATTGTTTCCCAGAGCAAGCCTTCCCTTGTCCATGGATCCGCCATCGGCAATAACATCTCCTTCCTTTACTTTCTCTCCTTTAACAACAATAGGTCTCTGGTGAAAACAGGCGTACTGGTTGGTGCGCACCATGGTGCGCAATCGGTACTCCGTGAGCTTCCCTTTTTGCCCTCGCAAAATAATATGTTGAGCATCCACTTCTTCTATAGTTCCGTCTTCACCGGCCAGAACCGCAAGACCGGAATCTTTGGCGATCCGCTCTTCCAATCCCGTACCAACAAGAGGAGCCTGAGGGCGCAAGAGAGGAACCGCCTGCCGCTGCATGTTTGAACCCATAAGCGCTCGCGTTGCATCGTCATTTCTCAAAAACGGAATAAGAGCTGTTCCCACCGAAATTGGCTGTGTTGAAGAAACATCCATAAAACCCACCTTGTCCCGCTCCACCAGCATAGGCTCTCCCTTCATGCGAACCGGCACTTTTTCCGGTACGATGTTTCCTTTTTCATCAACAGGCACGCCCGCGTGAGCAATAGCATGCTTTTCCTCTTCATATGCTGACAAGTACTGGACCTCGTCCGTTACCTTACCTTTTAAAACCTTAAAGTACGGGGTTTCCAAAAACCCAAATCCGTTAATCATGGCATGTGAAGCAAGCTGTCCCACAAGCCCAATATTTGGTCCTTCAGGAGTCTGAATGGGGCAGATGCGTCCATAGTGACTGGGCTGTACGTCTCTCACCTCAAACCCCGCGCGCTCTCTTGTGAGTCCTCCGGGACCCGTGGCAGCCAGCCTTCTTTTGTGCTCTAGCTCCGAAAGCGGGTTGACACTATCCATAAACTGAGTGATCTGGGATCCTGTATAGAACTCCCGAATTGCCGCGGCAACCGGACGAGGGTTTACAATCTGGGCTGGGGTAACTGTTGCAGGATCATGCGTTGACATACGATCCTTGATCATGCGCTCCATTCTCATAAATCCTATCCTCATGCGGTTCTGGAGAAATTCGGAGAACGTGCGGATTCTTCGGTTGCCCAAGTGATCGATGTGATCGGCAACAGATCCCGGAGTATTGTTTAACCGAATGATTTCACGAATTGTCTCCAAAATATCTTCTTTGGAAAGCACACGATCCTCAATGTGAATGTCTTTTTCATCAAGAACGTCCTTGCCTTTCCGCAAAGCAGAGAGCCGTTGCACTGTCTTCCATCGCCCCACTCGGGAGAGGTCATAGCGCTCAAACGAGAAAAACATGTTCCAGATGAGTTCCTTGGCGGTTTCCGGAGTAACGTAGTCTCCCGGTCGCAAACGGCGATATACCTCAACAAGTGCCTCATCCTGATTTTTTGAAAGATCTTTCTGAAGAGTCTCCTCAATGTGTTTTACTTCTCCCGTCTCAACATCTTCAACGCCTTTCAGAATCTCCTCATTGGTCATGCCAAAAGCTTTCAAGAGCGTGGTGGCGGGCACCTTGCGCTTTCTGTCAATTCTCACGGCAATGCCACCAGAAGACTCCGTTTCAAACTCCAACCATGCTCCCCGGTTTGGTATCACTTTGGCGCCAAACACTTCTTTCCCCTGCACTATGGAAGAGGTGAAGAAAACGCCCGGAGATCGGATAAGTTGTGAAATGGCAACTCGCTCAACCCCGTTCACAATAAACGTGCCTCGATCTGTCATCAAAGGCATATCGCATAGAAAAATTTCCTGCTCTTTTACTTCCTTGGTTTTGAGGTTCACCAAACGCACCTTCAGGCGCAGAGGAGCCTCAAGGGAAGCGTCGTTTTCCCGAGCTTCAGCATCATTTTTATAGTTTGGTTCCCCAAGCGCGTAATTCAAGAACCACAACTCAAACTCTTTCTTTGTATAGTCACGCACGGGAGAAACCTCCTGCAGAAGTTCTTTAAAATCACGTTCCCAAAAACGTTTCCAGCTCTCATGCTGAACAGACAGCAGGGGAGGAGGCTCAAGATGCACGCGAGATTTACCAAATGATCGCACAGGTACGGGGTTCTGCATGTTTTGAGAACGCATCATGGTTATTTATATCTCCCCAAAACACAAAGGTTCCCCTCCCAAAAAAGGGGAACGCGGATACTACTTGTAGTTAAAAAGAATACAGCATCATTGACAAAGCCTCAAACAGCGGAGTGCAAGCTCCATTCATATGTTCTTCCAACACAGACTGCGCCTTATTCTACAGGAAAGAGAATTCCTGTCAACCCCTATCAAGCCGAAGAGGAGGAATTACTCCTCTTCGGTTTCTTCAATATCCAGGTTTACCTCCCCCCCAATAATTTCTTGAGGACTGTCGGAAATAGGAGGGGCGCCCGGAGTAATGCCTTCAAGAGCCGGTTTTCCTTCTCGAATATTCTCAAGAATTTTCTGTACATCCGTGTTGTCGGGATTCATCTGCAAAACAGCTTCAAACTCCTTGGATGAGAGAGAAGATTCTCCCTGCTTATCGTACACCAAGCCTAGCATGTAGCGAGCATTTGCGTATGAAGGGTTTATGCTCTTTGCTCGCTCAAAGGCGCTTTGTGCTCTTCCCAAATCTTCTCTCTGCCAGTAAATAACTCCAACTTGGAACGCCAGTCCAGCGTCTTGAGGATGCATTTCTTCTATTGTCTCGAGCTGAGCTATTGCCTCTTCTCCTCTCCCCTGCTCTTCGTAAATCAGAGCCATAAGGTAGCGAGCTGGTGAATAGTCAGCCTTCAATTCAACAGATCTATCCAAGTACTCCAACGCCATATCCAGCGCCTGCTGGCGAAGACTTGCGTCTTTCTCAATTTGCGATTTTGCCACGTACACCCGAGCTATTTCCGCCATGTAGAACGGAGAGAATGGTTCAAGCTCTGATGCCCGCTCGTAACTCGCAATAGCTACATCTGCCGGATCCCCTGCAGCTCCAATGAGGTTTCGATATACAAACCCTCTAACCGTCCAGTTTGCAACATTTGCCGGGGCAATTTGAACCGCCCGTTGCGTAGCTCCAATTGCCTGCTGTACAAACAGGTTGGTAATTTCCTGTCGCTGTTCCTCTTCAAGATTATCCTGCTGTAATGACTGCTCAAGCTGAGAAAGAGAGAGCTGAGCTAAATCTCTCCAGTACATATCAGCCCCACTATTAAGTTCCAGAGCTGTTCCAATCTTGCTAATTGCTAGCTCCTGATTGCCTTCAAATGAGGCTTGAGCTCCCTGAAAATAAATGACATCTGCAATGTATCGCTGGGTTGTCATAAATATAATCCCAAGACCAAAGACAACAATGAGCAGAAAGCCAAACGAAGATCCAAGAGCCAAGAAAGATGGTGGGGCAAGAGAGACGCGCCTCATACCTCCGCCAGCCACAATACCAATACCAGCTATAAGAACCCAGAATACAAACCAGAGTACAAAGCTCGCGGGATACAAGAAGAATCCAACAATCAAAGCTACAAGGGAAGCAAGAATACCGAGCCCTGCAATCCATGAAAATCCAGCCCCAAATTCTCCTCCTTCCACGGGAAGAAGCACAAGGCGTCTCACACCCACAACCACAGGGAAAAAGAGGAGCGTCAGAAACGCGATTCCCCCAACAATGCCCGTTGTTGTCACCCAGTCTGAAACTTCAGAGGCTCCAGAGCTGAATCGTGTTGCCCAAAAGTCAGTCTCGTTCAGCTGCAAAGATCGATACTTTGCGTACTGCAGAGAAAAGGTTCCTGGACCCGACCCCAAAACGGGAGACTCGCTGTATGATCCTTTCATAATATCCAGAGAGCCCCGGAAACTTGGAGAGATCTCCACTGGAACGGGACGAGACCCGGGTATTCCAATAGGGAAGAATATAAAGAAGAGAGAGATAATCATAAAGAACATGGGTAATGTCACCCATTTGGATTCTTGGTTCTTCTTCATGCTCCATGCACCAAAGACAAAGAACACCGTCATGCCCGCAAGAAGAATAATCCATGCGGTTGAAAAATTGATGAGCGCTACCGTAAGAAAGAGAACGGTCGTCACAATCCAGAGAATACCTTGCAAGAGACGACGGGCAACAAATGCAAGAACAAGGCTAAGTGGCAGGAGAACTGCCGCAAGCACGGCAACACTATTCACTGTTCCAATAAGCGTAAAGGAAGCATCCTTGGCAAATTCAAAAGGTAGAGGAAATATGCCAAAGAGATGGAGAACAGTCAGGAGAGAAGCAATGAAGCCTGAGAATACAAGTAAAAAGAGTGTCTGAAATAAATGAGAAGACGTTCGGACAACCTGAAGCATCAAGAAAAACAATACACTAAATCCAAGTACCGAAAGAAAACTTGCGGTGATATGGAGAGGCCACCCCCAGAAGCTTGCCGCAGGCCACACAGAGAGCAGTGTAGAAACTCCCACGGCCAAAAGAAATCCAACAACAGGAAAGAAGAGAACAGTAGAGCGGAACTCCAGCTCCCCCCTACTCATGGTGCGAGCGCACCAAGCAAAGAGTCCCAAAAACGCTAGAGCAATCACAAGCACCTGTTTGGGATGTGCAAGGACGTTCTGCGTGAATGGGAGAAGGAATATTGGAACAAGAAACACCGCAAGTGCTACCGCCGCGTATGATAGTGTTTCAAACATTGCATTACGACTCTCCTGTTGTGACTGGACCATGGTACGAAAAATTTATTATTTATTATGGTATCCTACATGAGAAAATACTACGACCAGTATATAACACTTCTCATGTTTCGAAAAGATCAAAACTTTATTTTTCCATTATGACAGAAGGTTTCACAAGAGTCCACCCCCTGGCACGTCATTGCGAGCGGTAGCAGAAATAATAATCAAGATACAAGAAACAATAACCAAACAAATCACAAATTCAAATATTCAATAATCAAACGGACTCTGCGGTGTTATTGTTTTCTTTGAATATTTTGTTATTGGTTATTGAATATTGTTTGTATCTTGTTTCTTGGTTATTGGTTATTCTATGGATTATGCTTCCACAATATTCTCATAATGACCCACTCTCTTTGGCATGCCCGTCTGCCCAATGGCAAGGCATACGGCATCCACTCGACACGGTCCCTGGTAGCGCTCCCGATGCGCGTACGCAATGGCATTCTTCTTGAGCTGAGCAATCTTCTTTGCGTTTATAGTATGTTCGGGGGATCCAAACCATTCGTGTTGTTTTGAGCGAACTTCCACAAACACCAAAACTCCTTTGTGGCGCGCTATAATGTCAATTTCAGCGCGCTTTGTTCTGTAGTTCCTCCAAAGTATCACGTATCCTTTCCGCTTCAAAAACTCGCACGCAATTTCTTCTCCCTGTTTTCCAATTTCATTATGCCCCGCCATATAGTATTAGGCAAGATCATGCGTTCCCGCCTTGTTTCTATACTGCAAAGCCTCCGCCATATGAGATGTTTCAATATGTTCTTTTCCGCCAAGATCCGCAATAGTGCGAGCAACTTTTATTGTTTTTACATAAGAACGAGCTGAAAACTGATACTTGTTTGCCGCGCGCCGTAGCACAATTTCAGCTTCTGGCAAAAGTTGCGCATACGTTTTAATGTGCGAATTTTTCATTTCGGCATTTGTAAAAATGCGTTCGTTTTGAAACCTTTTTTCCTGAATGGTTCGCGCTGTTGTTACGCGCTCGCGTATTACAATAGAAGAGTTTTCTCGCAAGGAGGCTTTTTGATTTCCTGAAAATTCTTCTATATTCACTTCGGGAACCCTCACATGCAAATCAATGCGATCCAAGATGGGTCCAGAAACACGTTTTTGATACTTCCGTATTTCTCTCAAGCTGCATACGCATGCTCTTTTCTGGTGATTCATGTATCCGCAAGGACATGGATTTGCCGAAGCAACAAGCTGAAACCTGCACGGGTAAGAAACTCTCTCACGGCTTCGCGAGATAGTAAGCGTGCCATCTTCCACCGGCTGGCGCAAAGCTTCCAGTACCGAACGAGGAAACTCGCTGAATTCATCAAGAAACAGTACGCCTCTGTGAGCCAAACTCACCTCTCCCGGTTGAGGCTTTTGTCCTCCGCCGGTAAGCCCAATTTGAGAAATAGTATGATGAGGCGAACGAAATGGACGTGTGGTAATAAGAAATCCTCTTGGCGGAATAGATCCTGCCACCGAATACAGTTTGGTTACCTCCAGTGATTCTTCTTCGTTGAGCTTTGGCAAAATACCGGGAAGCGCTCTTGCCAACATGGTTTTTCCCGACCCAGGACTTCCCGTCATAAAAATATTATGAGCACCTGCCGCCGCAATTTCCATGGCGCGCTTTGCGGTTTCTTGCCCCAACACTTCCGCCATATCAAATTCTCCTTCTGTGGTCTCATCTTGCAAAAACACACGCTCTTTATATACAGCCGGTTTCACCCTTACTCTGCCGGCTAAAAATCCAGCCAATTGCTCCAAGCTTTCTATACCGTACACATTCACTCCTTTTACAATTGCAGCTTCATTTGCCGAGTCTATTGGCACAAAAAGATTTTCAACCCCCTGCTCTCTCGCAAATAATGCCATAAGCACAGCTCCCTTCATGTGCCGAAGCTGACCACTCAGGGAAGTTTCTCCAAAAAATAAACTGCTCTGAGGAATCTTGCGTTGTAACACAGAAGCTAAAATGCCCGCCGCAATAGGCAGATCATACAGAGAACCTTCTTTTAAAATATCCGCGGGAGCCAAGTTCACCGTGATTTTCCTTTGAGGAAACTCCAACTTGGAATTTCCAATAGCAGCACGTACCCTCTCTTTGCTTTCATCAACCGCCTTTGTGGCAAGGCCCACAATATCAAACCCGGGCAGTCCTCTGTTTGAAACACTCACCTCAACCTCAACTCCAATAGCCTCCAGTCCTGAATTTGCCGCCGATTGTACTTTTATAAGCATAATAAAATAATTTCTAAGATTTAAGTTTTAAACTCTAAGAAAGTTTTAAGATTCAAGTTGTAAGTTTTACATCTTATTCCTTATGACTTGTAGTTTTCTTATAACTTATACCTTATGACTTAGAATTTTCTCATTTCAATATAACGAATTTCTTTTAGAGTTTAGTATTTTCTCCTACTGCACAAGATTATACATTCCTCCTTCTTCTGTGATATGTCCTGCCAGCTGCAGCATAGAAAGCGCAACACTAATGGTCGCCACCGGTACCTCAAGTCGGCGAGTAAGCTCATCTACCTCCATGGGATCTTGCGCCAACTGTTGTATAATTTTTCCCTCA
>JAUYJR010000001.1 GCA_030699255.1 bacterium
GTTCTTCCATTAACAGACAAAACAACATCGTTAACGGTTGAGAATTCCAAAAGTGTATTTCTTATCTGCGAATATATGGCGGCAACCCTGCACGATCCTCCAACGTTGAGTTCCAGCTCATCTGAAAAATCAACGTACGCCACTCCGTTTTCAATGGAGATTCGCTGAATGGTTACCCCTGGGTTTATGGCGGTGTACAGTCCAAGCAGATTTTGTTCGGATTGAGTACTTCCCTTGAAGAGTTCTTGGAGTGCTGATCGGGCTATGGCCTGTGTTCGCGGAATCTGCCTTGTTACCGCTTGTGTTCGAGTGCAATCTGTTTCTCCTCCCGTAGAGAAGTGTATTCGCACGCTTATGGGATCTTCAATGGTTGCGCCAAATTGTACGGGAATTTCGAATTGATCATCATGTTCCAGCAATCCAGATGGATTGCTCTTGTATAATACAAGGGTTCCTGTGCCTTCTTGAGGAGCTTCAAACGCAAGGTTGGTTGAAAAGGCAACGTAGTCTTCTGTCATCCAATTAAGGGGTGTCTGGATGTAGTAGTTTGCAAGCACAGCTCCCTCACTATCAAGGAGGCGCACTGGGAAGGTTGCTTCAAAGAACCATGATCCTCGGGCTTCTCCCGCTATATGGAGTGGGCTGGTGACGGTTTGATTGGCCCTTGGACTTGTAATGCGAACAGTATCTTTATACTCAATAATCCCCTCTTCTCCGTTGTTATTGGGTAGGGGAAGTTTTTCCGTTATATCTTGAACCGTAAAAAAGAAAGCTGCAACAGCAACAACAAGCACTCCAGCCCCAATGAAAATAGGTTGTTTGTTCATAGCTTTTTCATACTATTTTAAACATGGGATGTCAATGTGTCGAAGCCAGAAGATTAAAGCAGGAGGAGACATTTTTCTGCTCGCTCGATGAAACTTGGAGGTGCGACGACTGAAAAGAAAGTTGACAACAATCGAGAAATCTGTTATTACAACAATTGTACTTTAGCTCTTTTCCAACCACAAACCCAACAGAAAGAAGGGCTTCCTATGTGGGATCCGTATGCTGAATTCCAATTGGCGACGTTGCCGAATGGTTTGACGATTCATGCGGCTCACTGGCCAGGACGCCCATGGGAAGCCATGGGATTTCTGATTCACAGTGGAGCAGAATACGATCCGGTTGGATTTGAAGGACTGGCACACTTCATTGAACATCTGGTCTCGGAAAACGCAGGCGTTTCCAAAAAGGATATCTGCGCGTTTTTCGAGGACTGCGGCGGGATGGTTAATCTCGGCACGACAGGCTACCCGTACACGCAGTACCGCTTCTTCGTGCCGACAGACAAGGCGGTACTCGCGAGGGCTTTCTCGATGTTTGGCCATATGTTGCTTTCGGCCAAACTTGAAAAGTTTATCGAGCGTGAACGCCAAGTTATCATCGGCGAGTTTCATCGCTACTATCCGGTTAAGTTTAAACTTGATCTGGATGTGCGTGAGCACAAGGCGCTCTACACCGGTTACTGGCTCGAAAGGTTGGTCCGGCCGCTCGGAAATCCCGAATCGGTCACCCGAATCACGCGGAGCGAGTTGCAGCTGCATTACGATTCCCATTACACGCCAGCGAACATGAGCGTGGTTGGTGTCGGTGGCATGAAGCTCAAAGAGATTGTTGAGCTTCTTTCCGAAAGTCCTTTTGCGACAAGTAAGGAAGGGGTACGGACGCCGCTTCCAACTCCAGTAACTGATGTTACGCCACCTTCGGAGACTCGCCACGTCTTCGAGATATCGAAACATCTGACGATGCCGATCGAGGTCGGTGCGTACCGGAGTGTCGCGAAGATTCCTGGCAATATCAACGGCCGCGTCATCCGCATCATGAATGAAATGTTCAATGAGATGCTTTTTGAAGAGGTGCGAGAGCGGCGTGCTTGGGCCTACGCAATCGACAGCTCCCGATACAACTTTCGGCACTTCTACAAATTTTCGATAAACTGCGAGGCACTCGCGCTCAAGGCGATCGACGACATCGAGGAAGTCATTGAGGTTTGCATTGCTTCAATGGCGGATCGTGAAGACTTGTTTGAGCAGGCCAAGCGTCGCACTCTCGCAAGCAACTTCATGATCGATTCGACTGGCAAGAGCATCTGCGACGACGCGCTCGAGGATCTGGCTGGGAACCAGCGAATCATATCACTAAAGGAAATCGGCGATGATCTCGAACGTGTTACGATGAGCGACGTTAGAGGCGTACTTCAATGGCTTCGGCCAGAGCGGAGATGGACGCTCATCACGCGACCCTAGTTCTGTGAACGCAACATAGCGGCCGAACCTCTTATTTCACAATAATTGGTTCGGCCGCTTTTTCTTTTCAGTTGTCGCACCTCTAAATTTCATTGAGTGGGCAAACATTTTCTCTGGGGAGGTACAATGCTATACCTCCCTGCGTCACCATACGTCACCGAATATTGTAAGTTGCCTGGGCGGGCACAATCCTGCGCCCGGCCGGATGCAGTACTACACATCCCTGTTGGGAGGTACCAGTTGGCACCTCCCTTAGTCCCATGCGTCACTGACTCCGCCTTCCGGCGAAGCCAGGCGCCGTATGGTGCGCGACCAAATGCAGTACTATTCATCCCCGTGGGGAGGTACAATACTATACCTCCCTGCGTCCCAATTCTGCTTCTATCTCCACCTAACGGCGGAGCAAGGCGCAGAATTGTGCCTTGCTGCCAGGCTTGGATTCGAACCAAGATACTCGCCTCCAAAGGGCGATGTCCTACCATTAGACGACCCGGCAATATACTGCGGTTATATCACAAAAAAAGGATTCTCTCAACTGGACAACATTAATGTCGCTTAATATTTCCTTGCCTCCGGCAAGGTGTGGATAACTTGCCGGAGGCAAGTTGGAGATTAGAAATTTTTACTGTTTTTCCTAGGGTAGCTTTTCCTTCCCTACTCCGCAGATTTCAGCAATGGCAATTTCCAGGGGAAGCTGAACAATGGAAGCATACTTCATATCTTGTTCTGCCTGCATAAATTTTTCCAACGCCGCTCGGAGTCGAAGAGCTGGAAATTCTTTTGCCTGTTCGGAAGCCTTCTCTTTCTGCTCTGGAGTAAGAAATTCCAAAAGAACACTTTCTTTGAGGGCGGGGTTAATTTGCAGAACCATGAGAGATCGCAAGTAGGCTGTAAGCTGGCGAACAAATTCAAATGGATCCATGCCTTGCAGGAGGTGAGAATCAAAGAGTTCAAGAGCTTCTGCTGCCTTCTTGTTTGCCAAGAGAGCCGTCATTTCTTCAAAGAGATGCGTGTTAATAATGCCAAGAAGCTCTCGCACCATCTCTACTGCTATACTCCCCTCTTTATTATCGCTGAGGTGATAGGTAAGAATGCGATCCAAGAGAGTTTCGGCGTCTCTAAATGATCCTCCGGATCTGGTGGCAATGAGATGAAGAGCATTTGGGTCAGCTTTTACCCCCTCTTTCTTTAGAATTTGCGTGAGGCGCAAAACAATATCCTTTACGGGAATCTTTCTAAAGTCAAACCGCTGGCATCGAGAAAGAATGGTGGGAATCATCTTGTGCACTTCGGTGGTTGCCAGAATAAACATGGTACGAGGAGGAGGTTCTTCCAACGTTTTTAAAAGGGCATTTGCCGCTTCTTTGGTGAGCTGATGAGCCTCATCAATGATAAATACTTTTTCCTTGAGACTGGAGGGAGCAAACCGCACCCCCTCTTTGAGCTCTCGAATCTCGTCAATTCCCCTGTTGGAAGCGGCATCAATCTCAATAATATCTACGGCTCTTCCCGCTATAATTTCCTGACAAGAAAGACATTTATTACAGGGGTCTCCATCTTGGAGATTCTCACAGTTTGCAGCCTTTGCCACAATACGAGCAATGGTGGTTTTTCCGCTTCCCCTAGAACCCGCAAATAGGTAGGCGTGTGACAGAAGCCCTGATTTAGCGGCATGACGGAGCGTTGCCACAATGTGTTCTTGACCAATCACCTCCTTAAAGGACACTGGCCGGTATTTTCGGTACAGAACAATGTTGCTCATTGCGGTATCGTATCATACTGTTGAGATGAAAGGCAATGTGCGATATAGTGGACGCACCATGGCAGATATAACTCTCTTTAATAGCTATACGAGAAAGAAAGAGAATGTTCACTCGCTCAAGAAAGGGAAACTTTCTCTTTTTGTTTGCGGTCCTACGGTATATAACTACGTTCACTTGGGAAACGCGCGTACTTACGCATCATTTGATATGATTGTGAAATACTTGCGTTTCTCCGGTTTGGATGTTTTTTACCTTCAGAATATTACCGATATTGATGATAAGATTATTGCTCAGGCAAATGAGACAGGCGTTTCGGCTCAAGACTTGGCACTGGAGTTTGAGCAGAAGTACTACCAAGATATGCAAGAATTGGGGGTTGATTCGGTAAACGAATATGCCCGAGCAACGGATTTTATTCCGGAAATCATTGCCCAGGTGAACATTCTTCTTGAGAAAGGATACGCGTACGATATTTCAGGAGATGGCATTTACTACGATATCAGCAGATTTGAAGATTACGGCAAACTTGCCGGGCGCACAGCAGAGCAGGCTGATGATGGCGTTTCTCGTATTGATGAGGCCGTAGAAAAGCGAAATAGAGGCGATTTTGCTTTGTGGAAACGTTCAAAAGAAGGAGAGCCTTCATGGGAGAGTCCTTGGGGAGAGGGGCGTCCTGGATGGCACATTGAAGACACCGCTATTACGGAAAAGTATTTTGGCCCTCAGTATGATATTCACGGAGGAGCAAGAGACCTGATCTTTCCTCATCATGAGGCTGAGATAGCACAAATGGAGGCAATCTCAGGCAAGAAGCCGCTTGTGCGTACATGGATGCACACAGGATTTTTAACGGTACAGGGAGAAAAAATGTCTAAGTCAAAAGGTAACTTCATTACCGCTCGCGAGTTTCTCAAGGATCACTCCCCCCGCCTTTTTCGCCTTCTTATGCTTAAACATCACTACCGCCTTCCTTTTGACTATACTGAAAGCGCCCTTGAGCAAACAGAGGCGGAGTTGCGCTATCTGGATGCCTTTACTGACCGCTTGCGGGTACGGGCGGAATCTGCAAATCCCCTTCCCGGCAACTCTTCCAATAGAATCATGGAGGACTGGAAGTCTGCCATGAACGATGATTTTAACACACCAAAGGCACTTGCTTCACTTTTTGAGTTGGCAAACGAAGGGAATAGGCTTCTCGATGAAAATAAACTTTCCCCGGAGCATGCCATGGGTATGTTGAGTATTCTTAAAGCAATAGATTCTGTCTTTTCGTTTCTCTTTCAATGGCGTGAGAATCTTGTTGTCCCCCATGAGATTCAGGAGGTTGTTGCCCGTAGAGAGCAAGCGCGCCAAGAAAAAAACTGGGCGGAAGCTGATAAGGCGCGCCAAGAGCTTGAAACCCTTGGTTGGGAAACACAGGACACTCCTAATGGTCCTCAGGTTCGAAAGAAATGAACAGATATTTTCTGGTTTTGTCAATATTGCCACTCTTCCCCATCGTGGTATGATAGCTTCACTATGACAGACCGCCTCCCTCCTCAGAGTATTGAGTCTGAGATGTCTCTTTTAGGAGCCATTATGTTGGACAAAGATGCCATGATGAAGGTGGTGGACTTTCTCTTGCCTCAAGACTTTTACCGAAAAACTCACAGAGCAGTTTACCAGGCAATGCTTGAGCTCTTCCAAAAAGGAGAGCCTATTGATCTTCTGTCTGTTTCTTCTCGTCTCAAGGAAAAAGGAGAACATGAAGAGGTTGGGGGAAACAGCTACCTAACCGAGCTCATGAACACCGTTCCCACGGCAACACACGTGGCAAGCTACGCAAGAACGGTTCAGAAGAAACGCATTCTTCGAGACCTCATTTCGGCGGCTCAAGATATTAGTGCTTTAGGATACAACGAAGAAGAAGATCCCGAGGTGTTGTTGGATCAGGCAGAGGCAAAAATATTTGGTATTACTCAGCAGTCGCTCTCCCCTACCTTTGTTCCCGTAAAGGCGGCTCTTGAAGAAGCGTTTGAGCGGTTGGACATGCTCTCTAAGCACGGAGGAGGCATTAGGGGTATTCCCTCGGGATTTCGGGATCTGGATAATATGCTCTCGGGCCTTCAGAAATCGGACCTTGTCATTCTTGCTGCGCGCCCTTCTCTGGGAAAAACCGGTCTTGCAATGAACATTGCCTGCCATGCCGCCATGCAGGCGAATATTCCCGTTGGGGTGTTTAGCTTGGAAATGTCTCGAGATCAGCTTGTTGACCGTCTTATTTCTGCTCGCGCAAAAGTTGACCTCTGGCGCTTGAGAACGGGGCGTCTCTCCTCTCAAGGGCAAGAGACAGACTTTGAACGCATCCAGCAGGCTTTGGGTTCTCTCTCTGAATCTCCTGTATACATTGACGATTCTTCTTCTCAAACCGTGCTCCAGATGCGCGCCATGGCGCGACGTCTTCAAGCTCAGCATGGACTTGGTCTCATTATTGTGGACTACCTCCAGCTTATTATGCCCCACAACACGCAGTCCAGCCCTGTGCAACAAGTAACAGAAATCTCTCGAGCCCTTAAGGGGTTAGCAAGGGAACTCAATGTTCCCGTACTAGCTCTCTCTCAGCTCTCTCGAGCTGTTGAACAGCGCACCCCCCAGCGCCCTCGACTTTCTGACCTTCGCGATTCGGGAAGTATTGAGCAGGATGCCGACGTTGTTATGTTTATCTACCGAGAAGATAAATATCGGGCGGATCCGTCAAACAAAAACATTGCTGAAATTATTATTGCAAAACACCGAAATGGTCCAGTTGGATCAATAAAACTCTTCTTTGATGAACAAACCGCCTCTTTTGCCGATCTGGCAAAGGATATGGATGCTTCTCAAGAAGAGATTTCCGGCGAATCAGTGCCGTTTTAGCGCGCTATGTATCCCCGTCTCATTCAAGAACTCATAGAGGCGTTCTCTCGTTTTCCAGGTATTGGCCCAAGAGCTGGCGCGAGATTTGCATTGTACCTAACAAAAGTTTCGGGGCAAGAAATTGATGGACTTGTATCCGTGCTCTCTCGTCTAAAAGGAGAGGTTGGTGTCTGTTCGTTTTGCTTTAACCTGTTTGATGCCAAGGAGCAAGATCATGGGAACAGGTGTGGTATTTGCCGAAATCCGGGACGTTCCACCGTCTTTCTTTGTGTTGTGGAAAAAGAATAGGATGT
>JAUYJR010000006.1 GCA_030699255.1 bacterium
AAGAGAAATCACCCTCACAGAAAATATCGTTTTACGGTTTATTAATAATGAGCTTAACGAAATAATTGAAGAAATTCCCGTGGGAGATAATCTTGCAAACGGCCAAGTATTTTGGGAAGGAGTTGTGGATGTTGGGGGAGAGCCCCAACATCTCATCATACAGACTCATCTGTTTAACGAAGCTGGGGATACAACCGTATTCTCTGTTCACCGTGATAGGAGCAAGAATACCACACAACTTATTTTTGAACTTGGTGGAGATGAAACAGGATTTCTCATATCCTATAATCAAGACGGAGAAGTCTTAGCTGGAACATCCATATACGCGCAAGAGCCCATAGGGCAATAAAAAAACCCAAATTACAAATGACAAAACGGAAGCGAATATGCATTATCAATCCCAACAAGGAATAACACTCATTGAAGTTATTGTTGCTGTTGCAATAGCTGGCATGCTGATTGGCAGCATTTCAACACTTACAGTAATTTCTGTTCGTGTTGGCGCGCAAACGCAAACATCCGTCCGGGCACTCTTTTTGGCGCAGGAGGCAATGGAAGCTGTTTGGAGTATTCGAGATGAAACAGTATGGGAAGAAAACGGTATTGGAAGCTTTGAAGTAGCACAAGAGTACTATCCATTGCTTCTCTCGGACCCTCCCTTATGGGAGCTTGGTGAGGGGGTAGAGTCAATAGAGCAATTCACCAGATCTATTATGCTGGAACAAGTGTATCGCAATGCAAATGATGACATTGCGGAGATGGGAACCGAGGATCCTGATACTCGCAGAGTCACCGTTCGCGTTTCCTGGCAAGGGCGCAATGGCGAGCGAGAGGAAACGCTCACAGCATATATCACAAACTGGAGAGAATGAAACAGAAAGGATTCACCCTCATAGAAGTGCTTGTGTATGTTGGTGTTGTTGGTATTGTGGCTTCTTCCGTCATTTCGTTTTCTCTGTGGATGCTCCGTACACAGGGGAATCTTGAACGGCAGGAGGCTGGTCTCGCAGAGGGTGAGCGTGTTATGTCAGCGATCTCCCGAGAAATTTGGGGATCTTTTGAAGTATATGAGCCTACAAGCACACTTAAAGAACATCCCGGCCAGCTTTCTCTAAAAACCGCACGGAGTGTTCCCGCGGAGGATCCTTTTGTTTATACCGATATATACCTGTGCGGAGACAAAATATGCGTGAAGCGGGAGGGAGAAGATTCTGTTGTGGCAAGTTCGGAAGATGTCGTAATAGAACAGCTGATATTCACGCGAAGCGGAGCAAGATCCTTTCGGGTTACCCTGGTTATTGATGGCGTTCAACTGCAGTCAACGTTTTCCATGCGAGCGTTTTAAGGCGCAACACAAAACAGATTATGTATATATCGCAAGTAAAAGGCAGAGTAAAAGACGCAAATCAATCGGGAATGGCCGTGCTTTTAGTTGTTCTCTTTCTGTCCGCACTGTCTTTTTCTATTGTAATGGCTATTGCGTTTACCTCTGCCAATCAGCATCGTATGGCAGAGTCTCTGCGAGCCTCTCTCCAGGCGCGTTACAGCGCTGAAGCCGGAGCCGAAGACGCAATGCTTAGAATAAAAAAAGAGATGCAGTGGGTTTCCCCGTATGTCATTACGTTTCCAGAAGGCAGAGTAGATGTTTCCGTTTCCGGAATATTGGGAGGTGCAAGAACTATAACGGCGCAGGGAGAAAATAAAGACCGTGTCCGCGTGGTACAAATCAAGTTTGGACTCTCCTCAACAAAGACATCATTTTTCTACGGCGCGCAGGTAGGAAACGGCGGAATGGCAATGAGGTCCGGAAGCAGGGTGATTGGTAACGTGTTTTCAAATGGAAGTGTAGAGGGAACCTCGAGCGGATCTCGGGGGGAAATTACAGATACCGTTATGGTGGCTCAGAATGGAAATCTCATAAGAAACCTTATTGTTGGTATGAATGCCTATGCGTATTCGTGCGACAATTCAAATATTACCGGAACACTCACTATCATAGCAGGAGGAACGCTTGCTGGTTGTAACGCGGGAGTATTAGATCAACAATTGAATGAGATTCTTCCAAAAGAATTTGCCGTAAGTGGGGAGATGATAGAAAGCTGGAAAGAAGATGCCGAAACAGGAGAGGTGATAGTTGGAGATTACACCATTGCCAATAATGATCAGGTAACGCTGGGGCCCGTTAAAATTGACGGCAATTTCCATATCGGGAATAGTGCGCAACTCATTGTAACGGGAACCATTTGGGTTACGGGTACGTTTGATAGCGGTCCTAATGCCATAATCAGACTCAATGAGGAGAGTTATGGAGACCTAAGCGGAGTTTTTATTGTAGAAGGAACAGCAAGGATTCGGAATGGAATAGACTTACGAGGTACGGATAGTCCCGGCAGCTATATGCTCTTTGTAGGGACAAGTTCTTCAATGGCTGAATCTTCTCCGGCAATTGAGGTGAACAATAACGTTTCTGGCGACATGATGTTTTCTCCTAACGGTCTTCTTCTTATTAATAACAATGTGAATCTTGTAGGAGTAACAGGAAATCGTCTCATACTAAACAATAATGTTGAGATAACGTACGAGGTTGGCCTTGCCAATCTTTCGTTTACCTCGGGTCCGGGAGCCGGATGGCAGCTTCTGTCATGGAAAGAAGTGGAATAACAAATGTTTCATGGTATAGTGTGGACATGGTAGAATCTTTTTCTATGCGACCTCAGGCGTTTGGACTTGATATCTCCGATCTTTCCATTAAGATTATTGATTTGACTAACCACACCCCTCTCCTTTCTCTTTATGGAAATAAAAAAGAAACGCGCATTTCCGTGTACGGAGAACTGCGCATCAAGCAGGGCATTGTAGAGAAGGGAGAGATTAAAAAACAGGCAGATCTTCAGGAAGGCATCCGGCGCGCTGTTTCATCTCTCTCCGGAACCGCACTAAACAAAAGGCATGTTGTTGCTTCTCTCCCTGAAGAACGGGCGTTTGTGCAAGTAATTCAACTCCCGCGCATGAGCAAGCAAGAGGCTATGAGCGCGGTCCCCTTTGAGGCAGAAAACTACATTCCCTACGCCCTTGATTCTGTGTACATTGATTTTGAAATTTTACCCACTCTTCCAAATGCGGATCATATTGATGTTCTCCTGTGCGCTCTCCCGCGCGAGATTGTTGACCCCTATGTGGAGGCCATTCGTGGGGCAGGGTTTACTCCTCTTGCTCTTGAGATAGAATCTCTCTCATTCTCCAGAGCCCTTATGAGAGGGAGTGTATCTCCCGTCCCTGTCTTAATCATGGATTTGGGAGAAACAAGAACCGGTATTGCCGTTTTCTCGGACTCATCTCTTCGGTTTACTTCCTCTGTGCCAGTATCTGGAGCCGAGCTCACGGAAGCTATTATGCGTTCTCTTGGAGTTGAGCAGTCTCAAGCCGAAGCCCTAAAGCTCTCGCATGGTCTTTCAAGAGCTTCCGGAGAAGATAGTGGCGTGCTTCAAGCACTCATTCCTCCAATGACCAATCTAGTGGAACAGACAAAGAAGTACATGAATTTTTATGAATCGCATGAAGAGCATCGGCACGTATCGTTAAAAAAGGAAACAAAGATAGGAAAGGTTATTCTCTGTGGAGGAGGAGCGAGTATGAAGGGGATTATTCCTTTTCTTGCCAAGGAGCTGAGCATTGAGGTTGAAAAGGGTAATCCATGGGTGAACACTCCTCTCTTCCGCGGTACTCTTCCTCCTCTTGCCTTGCCAGATGCCTTGCGGTACACAACCGCCATAGGACTGGCTCTGCGAGGAAATACCTATGATTAACCTCCTCCCTCCACAAGATAAATATGCTCTTGCTCAGGAGTTGCGACTGCGCGCTGTTGGGGTGCTTTTTGGTGTGATTGGTTTGTGTGCTCTCCTCTTTCTTGGATTTCTGGCGATTGTCCGTATTTCTCTTTCGGAACAGATTCATTCCTATGAAGCGCTCGCTGATTCTTTTGCTCAAGATTTTGCCAAAGAATCAGAGCTTGCCTCAATAGTTAAAGAAACAAACAGACAACTTATTTCCGTTGTTGGATTTTATGAGAGCCAATCTTTCGTTACATCGGTTCTTGACCATATTTCCTATGCTCTGCCGAGCGACATGAACGTAACACATGTAACCTACGAGGCTCCACAGGAGAGACGGTTGGGGAAGCAGGTTGTGCAAGACCCTGGAAAAATAACGATTCGAGGCTTTGCTCCAACCAGGGCGTTGCTTGTGGAGTTTACCGAACGAATGAACTCAGATCCATTTTTCCAAAATGTTTCCTTCCCTCCTTCAAACTGGGCATCATCTGTAAATGTTCAGTTTTCAATGTCTTCTGATCTTGCTCCATGAATACAAAACAAAAAACACTTCTAGTAATTACTGGAGGGTCTGCCGTGATGCTGGGGATTCTTGTATTTCTCATTATCCCTTTTGCGGGGCATGTTTCAGCAAACTCAGCAAAACTTGAGGAGCTGAAAGGGCAGATTGCACAGATGGCGGCGGACGAGAAGAGTATTCAGTATTTCCAAAATATTATTGCGGGAAAATCAAAAGATATGGGCAGAATCTCCGAAATATTCATAGATAGAACGTCGCCTATCGCGTTCATTGAATTTTTAGAAGATCTGGGGGGAGATACTCTTGAGGTGGTGCCGGGAGTGGTTGAAAAGGAGGACAACCTTCCCTGGGATTTTTTGGAGTTTCGCATTACAATGCATGGCTCCTATAAGGACCTTTTCCTATTCCTTGAGGGATTAGAACACAGCCCCTATCTTGTGGAGGTAAAAACCATGTCGCTTGCTCAGGAGCTTGATGGCAACCTTCGTCTTTCCCTTGTTATACAGGTATTTGTAAGTACTCCGTAAATTCTATGAAGAAAGATTTTTTTAGCGTTATCCAGAACATTTTTGAGCGATATACCGTGTCCTTTCTGATGGGGTCTCTGTTTTTGACAGTTCTCATTGCGAGTGCATTCTTCTTTGTTCACGTATACCTTGTGCAGAGAGACGCGCGCGTTGGAGACAGGGTTCTTTTGGAGTTTCGAGAAGATCTACTGGAAGATATTCGGGAAGAATGGCAAAAACGGGAGAATGTGAGACAGGAATCTCTTCCTCCTGAAAGGAATATATTCTCATCTGTTGAGGGTTAGCAAACTAGTATTGCTTTGTAAACTTCGAGCATATGCTCTACGTTGCAGAATCAAAAGCTTAGTCTTGGTAAGCTTTTGATACGGGGTTGAATTTTGCTGGAAATTTGGTAGAATGCTCCAAATTGCCCCGTATAGGAAGATAGGTAATTTGTATCTCCCCGTAGCTTAATTGGATAGAGCAACTCCCTTCTAAGGAGTAGGTTGCAGGTTCAACTCCTGCCGGGGAGACATGGCGGTCGTAGCTTAACTGGTTAAAGCGCCTCGCTGTGGCCGAGGAGACTGCGGGTTCGAGTCCCGTCGATCGCCCCCCATTCTAATGAATAGCACAAAACCCCACCAATTGGTGGGGTTTTGTGTGTGGTT
>JAUYJR010000007.1 GCA_030699255.1 bacterium
CTTGCATTGTAGCTATCATCCAGAAGCGTGCTCCCGTTTTTTCCCTCCAGAACCCGCATCCTCCCGGGAGCAGGATATACTGCTGAAAGTTGCTTGTAGATTTCCCTCTTCTCTATTCCAAATATCTCCCCAACGGCTCCCGCCGCAAGAAGAGCGTATAGCCCATGATGCGCAACTATGTGCGTTTCCACAGCAGTATCTCCAAACACCATTGTCAGCTCCCCGGTCTTGTTTCTCTCAACACTAGATGGCTTCCAACTAGCATCCTTCTCAATTCCGTATGTTGTAACAGGGATTGTGAGGTGGGAAAGGAGCCGCTCGCGCAAGAGCGCGTCATCTCCGTTAATCACAGCCCTTTTGCTCTTGAGGGCAACAAGAGACTTTTCTTTAAAGATGTTTTCCAGTGATCCAAAGAGCTCTGTGTGAACGGGATGCACTGCGGTCACCACTCCTATTTCAGGAGCAATATACCGCAAGATGCGTTCAATATCTCCCGGCTTATCAGCTCCAATCTCCTGCACCACTATCTGATACGGATAGGGAGTGATGAGCTTCCACGCAATACGCAAAAAGATCCACACCCATGCAAGAGGATTCCAAATGGGAGAGGGAGCTTCAAGCTCAAAGAGAGAAAGAGGAACCCCAATCTCCGTATTATAACTTCCCTTGTGAGCAAGCACCGAATACTTGCCTGAGAGCACATGTGCTATGACAAGCTTTGTTGAGGTCTTTCCCACGCTCCCCGTCACCGCAATAATCTTGGGCTTCTTGAGAGCAAGGAGCGCTCTTGCCGCAGTCTCAAGACAGGACACAACTCCGTTAAAAAGAAGGGATTTCATGTTTATTTACCTTGCTTAAAAATCTCATTCCTGCAGTGAGTGCATTTGTAGCATGCCCCCACACCAAAATCTTTGGTGTGGGAGTTTATCTAAGTTGAAATATGTATTCCCATGTTACCAGATATCAACGAAAAGTGTAGTAAGGATATCTGTATTACGACTTGGTGCAAAAAGCCGATATAATCAGCCCTAACAGCCAGTCTAATATAGAATTTCTTTTCCATACATAAAATCACCTCCTTTCTATTATGTATGAGGCAAACCTGGTTTGCCTCATACTAGTTTTATTTTTCCTTCTCCAGAGCTAATCTAAGCGAAAATAATGCTTCTGACTTAAGATTTGCCCTTGCCCATGCTTTTTGTTTCTCGGTGAGCAATTCGCCCATACCGGAGAGAACATTGTCATTATCAAATTTTTCCGTCACATCAATACACTTTTTTAAAAAATCTGCGTACGAAACGCCCATACGGTCCTCAATAATTTTCTTATTAACCAGCCAGTCGTGAGAAAGGAAAAATTGAACATCAAAGATATCACGATTAGTTTTACCAATCCGCTCGTACATGGCGCACAATTTATGTGCGGCCATGTCTTCCTTGACCATCACCTGCATAGAGATACCAAGGAATGATTCCACTGCATATTTTGAGCCAAACTCCCGACGGTTTATTTCCACCTTAATATTTTGAGCATTGATATCCTTGTCGTCATAAGAGAGAACGTAGAGAAGGTTGAATCTTTTTTTTCGAGCTTCCTTTAGTGTGCCATAATTTTCAATAATTGCTTTGACACGATCAAACACGTAGTCCTCCTTTTCCGGATCAAGCAAATCAAAATCCAAATCCACCGAGAAGCGGTCCAGACCATAGAAAAACGCGGCGGCTGTTCCGCCCTTAAATCCCAAAATAGGACCAGTGGTAGGGTCAGTATAGATATCCTTAAGGATTTTTATGAGAATATTTTTATGTTTTGCAGTATCAAGAGACATATGTTTATTTTAGATTTTTCTTAAATGCTTCATAATACATTTTCACCATTTTAGTCATGCGTTTATTGCCACCATAAATGGGTAAGATTTCGTATACTTTTTCCCAATTCAAAGCCAAGAGATTATCAAAATGATAATCCTTATTGAGGTAGATAATATCCAAGAATGCTCTCTCGGGCGAAGCGATACTGTAATTTCCCCTTGACTCTATACCAGCCTGATTGGTGAGAATGGTATCCTTTATCTTTTTATAAGAATACTTCTGCCCATCGCACTCAATTTCTTTGGTGGTATATGACGCAACAAAAATCTGACCGTACAACTGGAAAGTGATCCCGGCCGCGCCTAAAGTTGTCTCCATGCTGATGTATGAGGGAGTATAAATTTTTGTGGCTAACTCATATTTATCGTAATTTTTATCTTTGGAGTAAATACCTCTGCGTACAGCATTCATTTTGCCAGCCTTAACATAACGGTGAATCTTTTTCTTTACGAAATTCACATCAGATTCTCCCCAAAGCAAAATAAGGTCTTTAAAAGTAAAGACGGTTTTCTTGGATCTCATTAAGTCTAAAATGTATTCTTTTTCCATAGTTCGACCCTGTTTACTACAGGTAAATTGATGGTTTACGCCATATTGGTACCCAAATATGGGTACCTTTGGTTTAAATTATATACTATCCTAAAAATAAGCGCAAGGGTAGAACTTACTCTGAAACGCAGTCATTGTCACTTTGTCGTCCTTGGCCGGTCCAAATTATCCCCATCTTGGCTAAGCCAAGCTTTTTCATATGTCTAATGCTCAACTATCACCCAAAATACCTCTTTGCCCTTGGTGCAAAGAGCGCGTGGACACATTGCTCATTGCCCCATTTTTAAAACCTACATTAACTCAAGAACTTTTTTGATATAATTTTTTGAAATTTCGTGATCTGTATTTTTTACAATAAAGTCCCCCGTCTCTCCTTCTTTATCACCATATATCAATACTTTTCTTTTTGCTTTTATTTTATTTTTAAGATTTTTTTTAACATCATCAATAAAACTATTACCAACAACATCCATCAACATTTTTTCCTGTTCACCACCCTTAAAGTGTCTAAGAGGTGTCATAGAAGCAAAAATGACTAATTCACATTCATATTTTTGTACAACAAGTCTAGCCAACAGAGCCCCTAAAGAAAAACCAAATATGATTGAGTCCTTTTCTATAGTAAAAATTTGTTCTGAAATTTTATTATTCCAATCTACTTTTACAAAAATAGGTTCATGACCCTTTTTATTGACAGCTTTGCCTAAATCCTGATACTGTCTGCGACGACACGTCTCTCTCCAACCAGGAATAATATAAAATTTCTTTTTCATACATTATGTTTGATTATATAAGGAACAGCCAAACCCAAGTAAATGAGTTTGGCTGTTGTTGTGGCGGGCTAGGTACTAGACCTTGCCAAATTCACCAGCTTGCGCTCCCTTCAGGAACGCTGTCCATTCATCATTGCTGAAGAACAGAGTGTTTTTGGTCGGATCATTGGAATTCCGGACCGCAACACCTTCTGACTTCATTGCCACGGCGACACAGGTTTTCGGATTATTCTTCGACCATGAAGAAATCCGAAAGTCTTCGTCTTTGACGTGGAAATGTACTTTCATAAGATCACCTCCTTGCTACTCTGTATAAAAACACATTTTATACAGAGAAACAATACCTAGCATAAATGAGGTTTGACAGTTGGCGCGCGGAACCCGTGGACACATTGTTCATTGCCCCATACAATGCATGTATGGAAAAATTGCGAGTTGGCATTATTTTTGGTGGGAAATCGGCAGAACACGAAGTATCTTTGCGTTCAGCGCGGAGCGTGTCCGAAGCAATAGACAGAGAGATGTACGAACCTATTCATATTGGCATTGACACCCAAGGAAACTGGTTCTTGCGCGAAGACGTGCCAAGAGAAATCATTCGCGAGGCCCCAAGAAGAACTCTTGTAATACTCCAGAACGGAGGGGGACTTTTGCGCGTTGCCTCATGCCAAACCGATTCTGCCATTGATGTTGCCTTTCCGATTCTGCACGGCCCCTTTGGAGAAGACGGAACTATGCAGGGACTCCTCAAACTTGCAGACATTCCGTTTGTAGGAGCTGGAGTTCTAGGGTCTGCCGTTGGTATGGATAAAGACGTTATGAAGCGTCTTTTGCGAGATGCAAACATACCTATTGCAAAATTCCTGGTTGCGCAAGAGCGCCATATTCCAATATATCAAGAAGCAAAAGACGCCTTGGGTCTACCATTGTTTGTAAAGCCGGCCAACATGGGATCTTCCGTTGGTGTAAGCAAGGCGCGCAACGAGAAAGAATTTCAAAACGCAGTAGAAGGCGCGTTTCTCTATGATACAAAAGTCATCTTGGAAGAGTTCATTCAGGGAAGAGAGCTTGAATGTTCGGTGCTTGGCAATAACAATCTCAGTGCATCAGTTCCCGGAGAGGTAGTACCCACTCACGAGTTTTACTCCTACAAGGCAAAGTACTTGGACGAAAACGGTGCCACTCTTGAGATCCCCGCAAACATCTCTCCTCAAACAACTCAAGAGATACAGAGCCTTGCTATAAGAACATTCCAGACACTGTCTTGCGAGGGCTTGGGCCGTGTTGATTTCTTTTTGAAAGATACCGGAGAAATCCTTGTAAATGAGATCAATACTATGCCTGGATTTACTTCTATAAGTATGTACCCCAAACTATGGGAGGCAAGTGGCGTGCCATACTCCGAACTCATTAGCCGGCTCATCCGACTCGCGCGGGAGAGATTTGAAAAAGAGAAGTTGCTTAAAACTTTGCGTTAGTGAGGTTGAGATAGCTCTCGTACAGCTTCCTGAGTTCCAAGGACAACGCCTTGGGTATTGGCGTTTCGAGATTGCTCTGAGCATCAATACTGTACGCGTGGATCTCATCATGAAGCACTTCTTCATGGTAGCCCGCTTTTAAACGAAGTTCTTCCTTGAGTGGCTCCAAGTCAAATTGTGAGAGCACTCTCAATACATCCCCCCTATACTGCTTGTTAGTGTAGAACAGTCCATGAGCAATCTCATGAACCAAAAGCCGGTCAACGTGTTCTAATGCTTTGTGAATACCAATAATATAGAACGGTTCGGCTTCATTCTCAAAGATGTGTAGCAACACTTCCTCCTGCTCTGAAAGCGGACTAAACTTCCCCTCATAGAAAGGTTTCAGCACATATGACGGAATATTGAACCCATTCCAATCGGTGTAGTAGGTAAACTTTCCGGATGCCATTCCTCCGGGTGATGTTTGAATGTACCACAACGTAAACTCCTCAAGAGAGAAGATTTCTCCTCTAAAGCGAGGAGATTCGTAGTGCTCCTGAAATCTCAAAAAAATAGAGGCAACATCCCTTTGAGTTTCACATGTGAGCACATGAATGTTTTCTGCCACCAACGAGTGCTCTATTGTCATAACGAGACTATTGCCAAACCCGGTTTAGCACAAACAATTCTAACTGATTGGTGGACCCGGCGAGAATCGAACTCGCGACCCAGCAATGCGAATGCTGTGTAATACCACTTTACTACGGGCCCTTACAAATTATCCTACAATACTCGTCATTCTGAGTGGAACGAAGAATCTCTTTCTCGCAATGACGAGGGGTGGGATGAGATTCTTCGGTTATTGCCTCAGAATGACAGAGTGACGGAAGGCGTCATCCCCAATTCAAGGTTTTTTATCATCTCTCAATTGTTTCGGCAAGGGATTCTGCCTCTTCAAGCATTCGCTCAATTTCGGCAATGCCCTCATCCCAAAACTCCTTTTTGGCAATATCAATACCAATATCCGCAAACATCTCCCGCGGAGAAGCGGATAGCCCAACAGACAAGATGTTCTTCACCTGCTCAATATCTTTTGGATTTCTCCGTACCCGCCCCCTGAGCGCTTTTGCAATAAGCAGTCCGCTTGCATATGAATACACATAGAAAAACGCGCGAATATGGCTCCAGTATGTCCACCCATACTCAGCTCTTGGCGGAAAGAAGACAGACTCCCCCAGGTATGATGACATGTGTTTTACAAATAGCTCTCCAATTTCCTCTTTTGACACATGTCCTTTCTCTCGAAATGTCTTGTGAAGATCCGTCTCAAACTTGTAACAGGCAACCTGCCTAAATATAGTGGAGATATCTCCGTGGAGCTGTG
>JAUYJR010000014.1 GCA_030699255.1 bacterium
AATGAGATACTCCATTGTTGCAGAGAAACCTCCTTTTCACCTGTATTATACAGCTCAATCCACTCATACCTCCACCATTGGGCGGGATCCACCCCTTGAACCGGTGTTCCCATCCACGCAATTTCGTTAATAATAATGGAAGCAAAGACAGAAGAAGGAAGAAATAAGAAAAGAAAAAGAACAAGAGCCGTTCTTGCCATCCCAGGCACGCAATATGTTCCGTTGCAAATACCCCGCATTTTGGTATAATACCACCCATGCAAAAGAATCAAAACATGAAACCATTTATCCGCCAGCTCCTCCTGGTATTTCTCATTCTCTTTGCGGTATCCGCAATTTTTACCGCGTTCTCAAGAACTACCGAGAAAACAGAGGAAATCTCCCTCACACAGCTTGCTCAAGACGTGCGAGAAGGAACCGTTCGAGAGATGGTTGTAACCGGAAACATTGTCCAGATTGCCTACCATGACGATCGGGAAGCAACGGCCCACAAAGAGATTGACGCGGCGCTTTCGCAATCGCTTTTGAACTACGGACTCACCCCACAGGAAATCTCCCAGGTTGCCATTCAACAGAAAGAGGAAACAAACACCCTTGCCTGGGTAACTACCATTATGCTCATTCTCTTTCCCATACTCATTTTTGTGTTCTTCTTTCTCTTTATGTTTCGGCAGGCAAAATCAAGCATGGGACAGGCATTCGATTTTGGAAAAGCGCGGGCTCGTCTGTTTGGCGCCGACCAAACAAGCAAAGAACGGGTTCTTTTTAAAGACGTTGCTGGATTAAAAGAAGCAAAGGAGGAGGTGCAGGAAGTTGTTGACTTCCTAAAAAATCCCAAGAAGTACCTGCAAATGGGGGCTCGCATTCCCCGAGGCGTTCTTTTAGTTGGTCCCCCAGGAACAGGAAAGACCTTACTTGCAAAGGCCGTTGCAAACGAAGCTGGGGTGCCGTTCTTTTCGGCTTCGGGCTCTGAGTTTATAGAAATGTTTGTTGGTGTAGGATCCAGCAGAGTGAGAGATCTCTTTTCAACAGCAAAGAAAGCCGGACGAAGTATTATTTTTATTGACGAGCTTGATGCTATTGGGCGCCATCGAGGATCGGGACACGGAGGAGGACATGACGAGCGAGAACAAACCCTGAACCAGATCCTTGTAGAGATGGATGGATTTGAACGGAATGATACGCAGATTGTAGTTGCGGCAACCAATCGTCCTGATGTTCTTGACTCGGCCCTTCTTAGACCAGGAAGATTTGATCGAAGAATTATGCTTGATCTTCCTGATGTAAACGACCGAGAAGATATATTGAACATTCACGGCACGGGCAAGCCCCTTGCCCCCGATGTAAAGATTCGGGAGATTGCCGAACGCACTCCGGGCTTTTCTGGAGCAGATCTGGCAAACCTCATGAATGAGGCTGCCATCTTTGCCGCTCGCCGAAACAAACAGCATATTTCACAGGCAGAGCTCCTTGAATCAATTGACAAGGTTCTCTTGGGACCCGAACGAAAAAGCCATATTCTCTCTGTAAAGGAAAAAGAGGTAACCGCCTACCATGAAGCGGGGCACGCGCTTGTGGCTTCGTCTCTCCCCAACGCAGATCCCGTCCGCAAAGTTTCCATTATCTCTCGCGGAAGGGCGGGAGGGTACACCCTTAAACTTCCAAGCGAAGATCGCTACCTTCGCACAAAAGCCGAGTTCTTAGACGAACTCTCCATGCTTCTTGGAGGATACTCCGCTGAGAAAATTATCTTTAAGGATGTTTCCACGGGAGCAAGCAACGATCTTGAGAAAGCCTCCCGTATTGCGCGACGGCTCGTATGCGAGTACGGCATGTCAGAAAAACTTGGACCAATTGCATTCAAAGGAAAAGATGATATGCTTCCCTGGCAACCCTCTTTTGAGTCTCGGGAGTATTCCGAAAAGACCGCGGAACGCATAGATGAGGAAATGACCCGCTTTATCAATCATGCCCAAAAGCAGGCAGAAAAAATTCTGCGGCAAAAGAAAAAGACCCTTGAAAAGATAGCCCGGGTTTTGATAGAAAAGGAAGTGCTTGAGAGAGAAGAGTTTGAACAACTTGTGAAGTAAGGGGGGCCAGTAGCTTAGTGGTTTAAAGCCCCGAGCTTATATCTCGGTGATCGGTGGTTCAAATCCACCCTGGCCCACTGTTCATTACGGGCGGTTAGCTCAGCTGGCTAGAGCGCAACATTGACATTGTTGAGGTCAGAGGTTCAAGTCCTCTACCGCCCACCGTATATTTCTTTATACCTCCGTGGACTTGAAAATTATTCATGAAAATGGTACGCTCCTCGTTGTAGACAAGCCTCCGGGGATTTCCGTGTTTCCGGAAGGAGAAAGCCAAAAAGCTCTTTCTGATATCATCTGCGAGCAGTTTCCTTCACAGATATCCCTTGGAGAAGAAAGAAGGTATGGGATTGTACATCGGCTTGATAAAGATACCTCCGGAGTGCTCTTGGTAGCCAAAACTCCAGAAGCATTTGAGTATCTCCAGAGCCAGTTCCAATCTCGACATGTTTCAAAAACCTACCTCTGCCTCTTGTGGGGAAGACTGAAGCATGATGAGGTTGTTGTCCATACACTTCTTGGTAGATCTCCCGGAGACAGAAGGAAGCAGCGCGCATACTCCATTGACGATACAGGGATAGGAAGGAGGGAAGCAAAGAGCCTATTTCGCGTCCTCCAACGATTTCAGGATTACACACTAGCTGAGGTTTTTCCGGAAACGGGGAGGAAGCACCAGATACGAGCTCACGCGGCTCATTTGGGCCATCCAATCGCGGGAGACAAGCTCTATCGATTTAAAAATCAGCAAGACCCAGAGGGACTTATAAGACAGTTTCTTCACGCATCTTCCCTGCAAATTCAAACACCGGAAGGAAAAAAACAAAAGTTTGTTGCGGAACTTCCGGAAGATCTTGAAACCATACATAAAAACTTGCGCCCTCAAGAATAAGAAAATATCATGACAACAAAAACAGCTCAAATTACTCAAACATACCTGAAACCCCAAATGCCCGATGTCCGCCCGGGTGATACGGTGCGCGTGCATGTTCGTATTACAGAGGGAGTAAAGGAAAGAATTCAGGTTTTTGAGGGTATTGTGCTCGCCCAAAAGCATGGCAAAGGCATTGAAGGAACCATGACTGTACGCAAAGTTTCTCAGGGAGTGGGCGTTGAGCGAATCTTTCCCCTTCATTCTCCATTGATTGAGAAGATTGAAATTGTGAAAAGAACCAAAGTACGAAGAGCAAAGCTCTACTACTTGAGGGATGCAAAGGGAAAGAGGGGCCGTCTGAAAGCAACCGACCTTGATGTTGCCATGATTACCAACGAACAGCCATCTTCAGAACAAGAGATTGAGGAGGAAGTGGCAGAAGAGCCCGTTACTGAATAGGTAGCGTTCTTATTTAAGCGGACGTGCTGAAATTGGCAGACAGGCTGGCTTGAGGGGCCAGTGGGCGTTAGCCCGTGGAGGTTCAAGTCCTCTCGTCCGCACACCTCGATACGTATGGGCGGTTAGCTCAGCTGGCTAGAGCGACTCGTTTACACCGAGTAGGCCGGGGGTTCGAGTCCCTCACCGCCCACCGTTCTTCAACAACAGAACGATATATGGTATTCTGTATATATGCCGCGGTAGCTCAGTGGTAGAGCAGTGGCCTGAAGAGCCTCGTGTCGGGGGTTCAATTCCCTCCCGCGGCACCCCCCTTCAACTCGTTGTGCGATTATTGCGGGCTTGCGGGCGTGGTATAATGGTTATTATGCGTCCTTGCCAAGGACGAGATGGCGGTTCGATTCCGCTCGCCCGCTCCAATGCAAAACCCACCAAGATTGGTGGGTTTTGCCGTTCCTCAGAGCTAATACAAAGGATTACTTTCTTTGATGCTCTCTTGATGAGCGCTCAGGCGAGCCAGCGCGTACAGATAGCTGGAAAGCCTGTTCAAAAACGAGAGAATATCTTGAGAAACCAGGTGTTCTTTTGATAACCCAACCACCCGTCGTTCCGCTCTTCGCACTATAGTTCTTGCAACATCAAACCATGCTCCTTCTTGGGTGTCTCCTGCAATAATAAATTTTCCTTCAAGCTGAACCCGCTGAGCTATATCTTCAATCTCTTTCTCAAGCGCTTGCACGCGCTCTTGAGTAAATGGAGGGGCCTTTACTTGGGAAAACGCAAGAGAGGCAATGTTCGCCTGCACAACAAAGAGAGACTCCTGCACATTCTTGAGTTTTTCTTGGATCTCCTTATTCTCGAGCAATGACCGCACAAGTCCAATAAAACTGTTTGTCTCATCCAGATCTCCCAGAGCGTCCAAGAAAGGAGAATCTTTTGGAAGCTTATCTTTTCCTACGTGAGAGATTCCCGCATCTCCTTGGCCGGTAAAAAACACAGCCATGGATTATGTGCATCTGCTGAATCCGCACGACTTGCAGCTAAAGCATCCTTCCCCAAGTACCAGCTGAGCTCCACAATCAGGGCATCCTGGCATAAAGCCAAAGTCCGCAATCTGCCGATCTTTTTTCTCTTCAAAGGGAAGTTTTTCCTGGAGTTCCGGCTGCTTTATAACATCTTCAATGTACTCAGTGTTCTGAATGTGTCCTTCAAGAATCTTGCCAATAGCATCGGGAAGGGACAGCACGGTTCCTTTCTCCGTAAAGACGGGCATTGGCCCCCGAATCCCCTTCAGATGTTCCACCACCTCTTCAGGAGAAACGTTTGAACGAAGCGCAAGAGAAATCAACCGTCCCATGGCTTCTGATTGTTCTTGAAAATATCCTCCAGACTTTCCAATGGTGGTAAACACTTCAAATGGCTTTCCGTGCTCGTCGTTATTGATGGTAACAAAGAGTTTTCCATACCCTGTTTTAATTCTGTACGTCTTTCCCGACATTACCTCGGGACGAGGACGCGGAGCATGCTCCCTGGCACTAGAGGCCACCTCCTTGACCGCCTCCTGCTTGCGCAGATTATCGGTTTCTTCTTGAGTCACCACATCTGTTTGAGCTTTTAAGTTATCCCCTTTGCCAATACTTAGTACCTGGATCACCCTACTGCCGTCTCGGTACACCGTAAGAGATTTGCATCCCATCTTCCATCCTGTAATGAAGCTTTCTGTAATTTCTTCCTGTGTTGTTGAGTTAGGAAAGTTGATTGTCTTGGAGATGGAATTATCCACATGTCGCTGGAAAGCAGCCTGCATATCCATATGGCCTTTTCCTGAAATATCCATGGCAACCACAAACACGTTGCGAATCAATTCCGGCAAATCTTTCAGATGCTGAACCGTGCCTTTCTCAATAATCTCTTCCCTAATACGCTCTTTCTCTTTGTTATCCATTCCTGCCTCCTCAAGCGCATCCCACAAGTGCTGATTCATGTACTGGTACTTGTGGCCGTCCTTATCCTGCTTAATGTACGCTAAGGCAAAGTTTGGCTCTATTCCGGAAGAAGTGTCAAAGCTCATGGATATGGATCCGGTTGGAGCTACTGTTGTGAGGGCGGCATTTCGCATTTTCTTTCCAATGCCGGGGTCTTGAGCGGAGGAGTGTACTCCTCCCGCGGCAAATATGCTCTTCTCGTAATTGGGGAAGGACCCCTTCTCCTCCGCCAACTCCTGAGATACTTTATACGATTCTTCGTTGATAAACTTCATAACCTTCTCGCCCATTGCCACACCCTCCGGAGAGTCATAGGAAATTCGCAGCCGGTACAACATATCAGCAAACCCCATGATTCCGAGTCCAATCCTCCTATTTGCCTGGGCTGTTTTAGTACATTCCGCAACCGGAAAATCAAACACATCAATCACATTATCCATAAGACGAACGGCCGTTCTTGTTACCTTCCTCAGCCGCTTGAAGTCTATCTGCTTGTCTCGAACAAACTCTGCTAAATTTATAGATCCAAGATTGCAGTTGTCATAGGGATGCAACGTCTGTTCACCGCAAGGATTTGTTGAAGCTAGAGGACCAAGCCCCGGGAGAGGATTAGCCTTATTCCACGTATCAAGAAAAGCAATTCCGGGCTCTCCGTTTGTCCACGCGGCATACGTAAGTTTACTAAAGATCTCGCCTACCGTTATATCAACTTCTTCCGTATTAGCAACGCTTCCGTTTGGATGACGCATCACATTTTGAGGCTTCATCTTCTTGCCGTTAAACTCACACATCCAGAGCTGATTTGGATTCTCCTCCACCGCCTTCATAAATTCATCGGTGACGGTAACTGAAACGTTAAAGTTTCGAATATCTCCCTCTTTCTGTTTGCAACCAATAAAGTCAAGAACATCGGGGTGATCCACTCTCAGCATGGCCATGTTTGCTCCGTGCCGCCCCTGTTGCTTAATAGTACCAAATGCGGCGTCATATACTCGCAAAAAAGAAACAGGTCCCGAGGCCCTTCCTCGAGACTTTCTTGTTTGAGAATTTGCAGGCCGAAGCTCAGAGAAATCAAACCCCAAGCCACATCCAGCCTGTTGCAAGAGAGCGGCGTCTTTCAGGGTACTAAAAATACTCTCCATGGAATCATGAATAGGAAGCACTACGCAGTTGGGAATAACGGGAGTATCTGTTCCCGCGTTTGTAAGCGTGCGCCCGCCAGGTGTGTATTCTTTGCGGGCCATAATATCAAAAAACTCCTGCGCAATACGAGAAACCTCTTCTTCTTTTTTTCCATACGACAATTCAACCGACGCAAGGGCTTCCGCAACCCTTTTATACATATCAACCGGTGTCTCCTGCTTTCCTTCGCCAAGCTCTAAGAGATAGCGCTTCTTCATCATAACAATAGCATTCCCAGAGAATGCACCGTTGATCTGGTCTTTCTGCTCTGTGGTGATTTGAACCATATGGCAATGTGGTATGTTACGATCTATTATTATGACGACTTGGTAGTTTGCTGCTCCAACTTTTGCGCCTCCCGTTCAAATGCCCGCGGACTACGGAAATTCCGATACACGGAAGCAAACCGAATGTATGCGACTTTATCAAATTCTTTTAGGTGTGAAAGGACGATTTTCCCAATCTGCTCTGAACTGATAATATCTTTCTCTAGGTTAAATATTTCGTTCTCAACGCTGGAAACCAGTTTTTGAAATTGATCTTCGGTGCATGGCCTCTTCTCAAGCGCCTTGCGAATACCAAGCTCCAGTTTGTGTCGATAGTAAGGCTCGCGCATGTCATTCCTTTTCTCTACCTCTAAACCAAGAAGCTCAATCCGCTCGTACGTGGTAAACCTTCTTTTACAAGAAATACACAGACGGCGCCTCCTAATTGCTTTGCCTTGGTCAGCTCCTCTTGAATTTGTTACCTTGGTTGTGTTTTGACAGATTGGGCAGCGCATGTGGAGCTATATCAATATATTGTATGGTGCAATTACTAATTTGTACTACTTCTAGCACGCAATCCAATTGTATCACCAGGAGAACCTCTGTCAATGAGCAATCTGTGGAGAAATTCGCCACCTTGATACCACTTGTTGACTCTTGCTGGTATATCTCTTGGACTATTGACATTTTCTATTTCTTATGATATATTAGATCAATCCCTGATACAGGGGTTTTTCTATGAACAACATTACACGATACACCGCAATAGTAGCTACTATACTTGTTGTTGTGGCCGCTATGCCAACAATCCAGGCCGAGAGCCAAGAAAAAGGATCTTTAAGCTCGTCAGAAGACCCCCCAAGTACTGTGGGAGAAAGGATGCTCCTTGAGGAGCACACCCTTCTCCCTTCTTCTCCGCACTATGGCCCTG
>JAUYJR010000019.1 GCA_030699255.1 bacterium
AACATTATTGTTCTCACCAACCTAGAGCCAGACCATCTGGACTACTACGGATCATACAAAAAACTACAAGACGCTTTCCGAACCTTTGTGTCGCTCCTCCCTCCAACAGGACACCTTGTGTTCAACCAAGACGATTTGGGAGCTTGCTCCATTGCTGAATCTTTCAAAAACCTTCAAAACAAGAAAGGCTTCTCTCTTTCCCAAAAAGAAGCTTCCATGCTCCGAGGCTCTTTACAGGTTCCCGGAGAACACAACGTTGCCAACGCGCTTGCAGCTCTTATGGCGTGTAAAATTCTGAAGGTTCCTCAAAAAACTGCAATAAAAGCCTTGCAAGAATACAAGGGAAGCTGGAGAAGATTTGAAGTGTTCTTGCAATCTACTATATCTCCTTCTGTTTTGGTGAGCGATTACGGGCACCATCCAACAGAGATAAAGGCAACTATGGAAGCGGCACGATCTCGCTGGCCCAAGCAAGAGATTTGGCTTGTGTTCCAACCTCATCAGTACCAGCGCACATACGCCCTCTTTGAGCGCTTTGTTGAGGTGCTTTCCTCTATTCCCGCAGATAACATTATAATAACCGATATCTTTGACGTTCCAGGAAGAGAAGGAAAGGGAATGAAGAAGAAAGTTTCTTCAAAAAAACTCGTGAAAACCATAGGAAAAGAAAGTATACACCATATTCCCGAACTACGAGATATCGCCCCATTCCTCAAAAAACAAAGGAGTGTAAACCGTATTGTCATTATAATGGGAGCTGGCTCTATATACCAAGTTATTCGGCAACTCACAGCCCAGCAACCACCGTCATTTTAACAGGAGGGAAACGTAGGGGTTGACAAAGCAAGCGGAACAGGTTCCCGCTTGCTTTTTATTCAAAAATAAGGCAGTATGCTCTCAATGAACAGCAGTATACCTATACTCCTTATCCAAAATCTAAAGGAAGCCGCGGATGCTTTTCCCATTACGGATTCTTCGGCTCCTGCCCATGAACGCCATAAGGCGATTCTTGAGAGCAACGTCAAGATATGCCTAACCCGCAATAAAACATGGGAAGACGGGGAAGCATACTACCTCTCTATTCAAGGAGAAGATACTCCTTCAGATGCAATAGTACAGCATATTCTCTCCTCCTTTTTAGGAAAAGAATTTATGGCAAAAGAACTCTGGGGCATCGCAACTCCAAGCATACGCGTATTCTCCTGGCCCGTTGTGGGCTAAAACCGTTTTCGCCCACATTGTAAAACAAAAAACACCGGGCCGAGAACCGGTGTTTTTTTTATATTGTCCTTGGACTAATCAACCTGTCCCAGAACCTCTTTCCGGAACTTCTCCCACAAGGGAAGAAAGTCTTCACGAAAGATAGCGAACAGATGTTCATCCGCATATCTGCCATTGCGGAAGATGTGTTCCTTTAGCACTCCTTCCGGCCTATATCCACACTTCGCCAAGGCTTTCATGCTCCTGCCATTAAAATCAAGCACGGCAGAGCATACCTTCCGGAGATTAAGGGTGTTAAAAGCATACCCCAGAAGAAGCATTTTGGCCTCTGTGCCATACCCCTTGTTCCAGAGAGCTTTCCGACCAATCACGGATCCTGTTGTGGCGCGCCTATTGCGATGGTCAATACCATGCAATCCCATGGTACCAATAATTTCATTGGTCTCCACAAGAACAATTGCTACCCCAACATTTGTCTCTTTCCGCTTGTGCAGGTCCTCGAGCCACGCTTCTTCATCCACATGACTCATGGGATGGGAAACGAGAAGAAACTGTGTAACCTCGGGATCATTGATCCAGATTGTCATCAGCGGTAGATCCTCCTTGAGTATGGGACGCAGGTATACGTGCTTTCCCATACGGAACACAATGCGGTTCTCCACGGCAAATATCCTCCTTTTAATGAGCTTTGCTAAATGAAAATCTCGGCCTTTCATTCAGCCGAGATGGTTCTAGATAGAAGTAAATATAATATATCAACGGTCTACAACAATCGCGGCTACATAAAAAGATTTTGGCGCGTGAACGCCAAAAAGGCGCCCGCAGGACGCGGCCATATTGTTTTTTATATACTGCGCAATTTGCCGTTGCATGACCATGCTTCTACATGAAAACAGGGTTACTGTCAATGGCACAAGCCAAAAGAGTATGGTATAGTGAGAGCCAATGGAAGCAACAGCTTTAGCCTATGGGCTGATTGGAATGGGAACAGCTTTATTTGGGGTTTGTTTTTGGAATTCTTCCCGTACCGTACAGCGTGCGGGCCAGAATGGAACAATTGGGTTTCATTTGGCCGCTTTTTCCTGGACGCTCTCTTTTATGTTCGCTGTCATGGCGAGCATTATTTTTTTATCGGAAGTTGCGCCTCATATATTGCACGCGGGATCGGTTGTTAATAAAATTGGAATTACGGTTGCCACTCTTATTGCTGTAAGTCTTTCCACCTATCTTGGAATTCTCAAAATTCCTTTGCGAATAACCATTCCCACAATTACCATTACGGGGTTAGCCCTCACCGCGCTATGCATTCTCTCAAAACATCTTCCCCTCATTGACAGTATGGGACGGGTGCAGTGGAATGCCCCGTTTATTGTATCTTTGGGCTCCCTCCTCTTGTACGCCATTATGCTATTTCCTCTTGCCCTATTCTTTCTCTTTGCCTCTTTGCGCATAAAAGATCCTCAAAACAGACTCCACTCCGCTTTACTGGCGGGAGTTTTTATTATTGGTTTTATTGTTGCTGGAATCGACCTTATGAGCGGCACAGGATCATCCCTCTTTGCTCTTCCAATTCACACGGGAATTCGTGACGGTATTCTGGCGGCATTCGGTTTACTGACTATTATGGCATCAATTTCTTTTGCCGCACCGCTTTCTCTCTGGCGCGCAAATACAAATCAAAACATTCAGGAGCATTGATTCATGACATTCTTTCTTCGCCATGCTATCGCGCAAATTTCGTATACACTATGCTGGCTTTTCCTAAAACCGCTTTTCCGATTTTTTTTTGATTACAAAATTGTATACACCCATCCAATAGAAGACATTCAGTCCCCGATTGTTGTAGCCGCAAACCATACCTCCGCTCTTGATGCATTCTTTATTGGAACAGCGTTTCCTCTTTTTTCTTCCATATTGCCTATTCGTTTCGCCACAGCTCCAGAACATTACTGGAGACCGCACTACCTTCCTATGCTATGGCTTCTTGGTTCTTTCCCAATTTACAAAAAGATTGGACTCCAAAACTCCTTAAAATATCCTCTCTCAATTCTCCGACACGGTAAAAGCGTAGGTATTTTCCCTGAGGGGAAGCGAGTTGTTAATGGAAGACCGCCTCGAGCAAGAAGGGGAGTGGCCTACCTTTCTCTTGTGGCGGAGGTTCCAATTCTTCCAATATCCATTCAGGGAAACAGAGGAATAACATTAAAAAAAATTCTTTCTCGAAGTATGAAGGTGCGAGTTATTGTGGGATCTCCTTACTCACTATCTCCCGCCCTTGCTCATCCGTCTGCTTTTGAAGAAGCTTCGGAATATGTAATGCAATCAATAAAAAATCTACAGACAATATCCCATTAATATATTGGACTCTCTTTTAAGACATGATACAATGCGTTCATAAAATATGAATATATTTACAAAATTCCAGTCTTATTTCTCGCTTATAAAACCTGCGATATTTCGAGAAAAACAAAAGCTTCAAAATACCTCGGAACTTCTTACCCTTCTTAGACAAAAAGAATGGCTACCAGAGTTTCATACAATAACAACCGCAGGAACAGATCCTGAGGTTATTATTGAAGGAAAAAGAATCTTGATGTTTGCATCAAACAATTATTTGGGTTTAAGCACTAGACCCGAAGTAATTGAAGCTGCTCACAAAGCTCTCCGCATTCATGGTATTGGCCCCGGAGGTTCTCGATTTCTCTGCGGAAATATCGATCTCTTGAGTGAATTGGAACAAGAAACAGCAAAGCTTGTTGGAATGGAAGATGCTATCACGTTCCCTGCAGGATACATGGCAAATACCGCAATATTCAAAGCACTTCTTGATCCATTAATTGGTTCTTCTCCATACAGAAAAGGATCTGCCGCCATTTTCAGCGATGAATACAATCACGGAACGATTGTTGAAGGATGCCGAATCAGCTACGCAAAGAAGATTTCATTCTGTCACAATAATATGGCAGATTTGCGAGAAAAACTTTCTATGTCTTCCGCAAATCCAAAAATGATTGTCACAGAGGGCGTATTTACACCAGAAGGAGAGTTCGGATACATAAAAGAAGTTGTTGCTATTGCAAAAGAGCACCAAGCAATTCTTATGATAGACGATGCTCATGGAATAGGGGTAATTGGAAAACGAGGCGAAGGAACAGTCGCACACTTTGAATTATGCAAGGATGTGGATATTATCATGGGATCATATGACAAAGCCCTGGGGGGCATGGGAGGATTCCTTGCGGGAAAAAAAGAAATAATCGAATACTTACGGGTTGTGGCGCGCCCATATATATTCTCTTCGGCTCTTTCGGGAGTTCTTGCCGGAGGACTGATTGAGGCAATACGTATTTGCCAAAAAGAACCGGAATTGCGCGATCGTCTTTTCCAAAATGCCTTGTATGTTCGCCAAGAACTTACAAAGGCAGGCTTTTCAATTCTTGGAACACCTGATATCCCAGTTGTTTGTCTTCTTATTGGCGATGAAACAAGCGCTGTACGATTCTCCAGAGCATTATTTAACCGCGCTATCTACTGTCCAAGTTTTCGCTGGCCCGCCGTTCCAAGAGGAAAAAGCAGACTACGAATAACTCTCATGGCAACACATACAAAGGAACACTTGGAGCAGCTTTTGAGGGCAATCATAGCAGTTGGGAAAGAAGAAAAAATAATCGACTAAATCTTTTTCATGTTTACCCTTGGAACAAGCATTACCGCCATTGCAGCCCTCGGAAATATCATCCTTGGGTTTCTTGTAATCTTGCGCAATCATCGCAATCTTCTTCACATATCTTTCTTCATCTTTTCACTCCTCATGGCATTGTGGGTATTTTCGAATCTCATTTTCTCCATGTCTCCTTCGCTTTTCCTTCTTCAAACCCAATATGCGCTCGGCGGACTCGTTGTTCCTGCTGCCCTCTTATGGATGCTCATTCTTATCTATGGTCGAATTCCTTCTTTCGCATTTATTGGAATAACCATCACGGGATTTCTACTCTTTTTTGCTTCTTACTTTAATGGTCTTCTTTTAAAAAATCTTACTCTTAGCGACATTTCGTTGCCTCATGTATTAGAAACCGGTCCTTTGTATGATTTTTATGGTCTTACAACCGGAATCCTCTTCCTTATCATTCTCGTTATACTTATTAGAGGAATTCATGTGTCACCAAAAGAAAAACGTTCTCAGCTTTTCTTTATTCTTCTTGGCTCCCTGGCTTTTGGAGGAATCTCGGTTGCCATAAACTTCATTTTCCCACTTTTCAGCATTGTCCCTGTTGCTCCCTATGACGCTCAAAGCTCTCTTCTATTTGTGGGATTTTCAGCGTATGCCATTCTTCGACATCATTTATTTAGCGCACGTATTGTCGCTACAGAACTTTTCATTGTAGTAATCTGGATACTGCTTTTTGCCAAAATACTTCTTTCAAAAACACTCGGAGATATCCTGATAAACAGTACTATATTCCTTTCTATTGGTTTCTTCAGCATCCTACTCATAAGAAGCAGTATAAATGAAACACGGCAAAAAGAAGAGCTCCAAAAGGCATACGAGGAGCTCAAGCGATTAGACAAAGCAAAATCGGAATTTGTATCTATTGCCTCCCATCAGTTGCGCACTCCGCTCACAGCCATAAAAGGGTATATCTCCATGATTATAGAAGGAGGGTATAAGAGAAATCCAAAGCGCCAGAAAGAAGTTTTAGAAAGCGTGTACCAATCAAACGAACGACTTATCCATTTAGTAAATGATCTTTTGAGTCTTTCCCGCATTGAATCGGGAAAGATAGAAGTTCAGAAAGAAAGCGCCAATATTGAAAAACTCGCTCAAGAAGTGGTAAACGAGCTCTCCATAAAAGCAAAGGAGAAGAATATAGATCTGACCATAAAAGTGTCCGGAGAAAAAATTCCTTCGTTTTTTCTTGATACGGAAAAAGTAAGGAATGTTCTTCTAAACCTCCTCGACAATGCCATTCGGTACACGGAGAAGGGGAGTGTAATCGTTAAGATTGTACCCGTGTATAAAAATGAGATTCTTACAACCGTTCAGATGCAAATTCAAGATACGGGAGAAGGTATGGAGCAGGAAGAAATTGAGGGACTCTTTGAGAGTTTCCGCAGAGGCAAAGCAGGCCAGCAGACATGGACAGAAGGAGCCGGTCTTGGCTTGTACATTGCCAAGCGATTCCTTGAGCTACAGGGCGGAACCATTTCAGCAGTAAGTGAAGGAAAGGGGAAGGGGAGCACGTTTACCATTGAACTGCCTTATCAGACAAGCAAAGCATAGAAATAAAAAAATAATCGGCGAGAGCATCCATAAGGAATTCTCGCCGATAAAGAGCTAAGCAATGTGACTAACCTCCATTTTCATCGATTTCAAGAATAACCACCTCATACTCTCCTCCAGGAGCTTTGATCATGACTCGTGCGCCTTTTTTTTGACCAAGCAGAGCTTGAGCGAAAGGACTTTGTATTGAGATGCGATTGCGAGAGGGATCAGATTCACCTTGTGGCACGATCATCCATTCTTCTTTTATGCCGTTTTCTTCGATTACGAAAATAATACCTTCTGTTATAACTCTTGCCACATTCTCGCCCACAGAAACACACCCCCTCTCCCTTAATGGATTGTCGCATTTTAAAATACTGTTTGTAGTATCCCATAGGCACAAAAAAGCGCAATTACTTTTCCGTAGCAAGAGAAACCCTACTATGCTTGTGCTAAGACGGACTTCGCACAAGTTTTTTCTTGACAAAAGCGTTGTGTTCTATCACAATATAGGTACTTATGGCAAAGCTTCTCATTGTAGAAGACGAGAAAATACTTGCTGAAATGTACCATGATACCTTTCTTAAAGAGGGGTACGATGTGTTTATGGCATCTTCCGCCGAACAGGGATTGGAAATGGTTGAAAAAGAATTGCCGGATTTTATTCTCCTTGATATTCTCCTTCCCCGCTCCAACGGGGTTGAGTTTTTAAGAAACCTACGGCAAAACCCCAAAAGTTTACATATTCCCGTGCTTGCGTTTTCCAATTATGACGACCTTAAAACAAAGCAAGAAACACTGGAATTAGGAGCTGTGGACTACATTATAAAAACAAGTTGTACCCCCCAGGAACTGGTTTCATGCGTCAAAAAACATATGGAATAACAAAACGTTGAGCTTTTGTATTCCGCATGATATACTGCCCCATTAAGGGCATTATTTTATGAACAGAACATATTCTCAAGAAACAACAAGCAGGGTAGGGGAGAGGGTGCGAGTTTCAGGATGGATTGCCTCCAGAAGAGATCACGGAAAAATCATCTTTCTGGATCTTCGAGATGAGAAAGGAGTACTCCAGGTTGTGATTACTCCTCAAGCTACGCAAGCTCATGAGCAGGCGCAGCTGTGCCGGCAAGAATGGGTAGTTGAAATTGAAGGAATGGTTCAGGCTAGACCCTCCTCTATGGTTCAAGAAGATTCTTTAACCGGATCTGTGGAGCTTGTTGCGGAAACAATTTCTATTCTCTCTCCGGCAAAAACCCCTCTATTTGCCCTTGATACTCCGGGATATGAAATAGGGGAGGAGAAGCGGCTAACATATCGGTATCTTGATCTCAGAAGAGGCAGGTTGCAGAAGAATATCAGGGAGAGATCTCGCATTATAAACTTTTTTCGCCAGAAGCTTTTGGATCTGGGTTTTGTGGAAATTGAAACTCCACTCCTTACCAAATCAACTCCAGAAGGAGCACGAGATTTTCTTGTTCCTTCACGTCTTTCCCCCGGAACGTTTTACGCTCTACCCCAAAGCCCTCAGCAGTACAAACAACTCTTGCAAGTTGCGGGGTTTGAGCGTTACTTCCAGCTGGCAAGGGCACTGCGAGACGAAGACCCAAGGGGAGACAGACAAGCCGAACACACTCAGCTGGATGTTGAGATGTCGTTTATTGAGAAAGAGGATGTTCTTCAGCTTATAGAAACACTCTATCAAGGTGTTGTTAAAACGCTTTTTCCTCAAAAACATATCCCGCAAACGCCCTTCCCCCGAATAACCTACAAGGAAGCAATGAAACAGTATGGCACGGATAAACCTGATTTAAGAAAAAACAAAGAAGACAACAATGAATTGGCATTTGTTTTTGTAACCGACTTCCCCGCGTTTGAGTGGGACGAAAAGAGAGAACGATGGGATGCCACTCACAATCCGTTTTCCCGCTCTCAGGCAAAAACTCCGGAAGAACTCAAGGCCAATCCGGGAGCAATACTCTCTCACCAGTACGACCTTGCGCTCAACGGACTTGAGGTAGCGGGAGGAAGTCTCCGCGCGTATCAGTCTGATATGCTGCAAGCAGGTTTTGAAGTAATGGGCTATTCCGAGAAACAGGTACAAGAACAGTTTGGGCACATGATTGAGGCATTTACGTATGGGGTTCCACCCCATGGCGGTTTTGCTGGAGGAGTAGACAGGCTCTGCGCCATTCTCTTGGAAGAACCAAATATTCGCGAAGTCATGGCATTTCCCAAAACGGGAGATAACCGAGAACTTATGATGGGAGCTCCCGATCACGTATCAGAAGAACAGCTCAAAGAACTCCATATTTCTGTTCAAAAAGATCAAAAAACCAACCCCTAGCATATGTGGACAGAAAGCGCGAAGAAAAATATCCGAGTATTCGCAGCTTCTCTTTTGCTGAGCCTCTTTTTTTGGACCGGCATCAATGCGTTTGACAGCGCAACATATGCAATTTTGTCTTGGAAAATTCTGGAACAAAATCCTCAGCTTTTAACAGCTCAGCTCCACACCCAACAACTCGAAAAAACTCTTGCAAAAGAACTGCCACTTCGAATCGCTCATACAAAAGATCCTGAAATAAATGCCAAGGCCGTGGCAATTTCTTTTTTGGATTTACAAGGAAAAGAGAGACCCTTGTTTGGACACCAAGAGAATACCCCTCTTCCCATTGCCAGCATCTCAAAACTCATGACGGCTCTTGTTGCAGAAATTTCGTTTTCCAAAGATGATATTATAGAAATCCGGCAACCGCTTTATGGAAGCGGATTTGGGGGGAGGTTCCAAGCAGGAACCTCTTTTACGGAAAAAAATCTCCTGCACTCTCTTTTGATTGAATCCAACAATGACGTTGCGGTATATTTTGCTCAAGAAGTTGGGGAAAAAGAATTTGTGAATCAAATGAATCAAACCGCGTCAAATCTTGGTTTTACACAGATGGTATTCTTCAACCCTACGGGGCTTGATCCTGAGCAGGGCAAGGCAATCAACAGGGCGAGCGCAAAAGAAACGGCCTCCCTTATGGCATACCTCATCTATAATCATCCTGATATTTTCAGCATTCTTTCTATTCAAGAATTCCGCCTCCATACAACCAATGCGCAGTACCACCATACCGTAAAAAACACCAATCAGCTTCTAGAGTATGACAAATGGCCAACACGCGTATTGGGGGGGAAAACAGGCACCACAACAATGGCGGGAGAGTGCCTTGTGTTGGTTCTCAAAGCCCCAAAAAACAAAGGATATGTTATTATCACTTTACTGGGTTCAAACAATAGATTTAAAGAGGCTTCTAGTCTTGTAGAGTGGGTGTATAAATCATACAGGTGGTGAACATGGAAATTGCTATTACCCTAAGCGCCATAAAAATTATCCTTGCTGGAACACTCAGCTTTCTCTTTGCGTTTCTCATTACTCCGCCCCTCACGCACATTCTGTACACCAAGAAACTCTGGAGAAAAGAGGTACGAGAAAGAGCCATAGATGGCGGAGATGTTCCGGTATTCCGGCAGTTTCATAAAGACAAAGAAATAGGAACTCCTCGATTTGGAGGAGTACTCATCTGGGTGAGCGTTCCCGTTCTTGCTCTGGTTTCCGGTGTTCTTGGATCTACCGGATCATGGTGGTTGGAAAAAATGTCTTTCCTTAGTAGATCCCAAACATGGCTTCCTCTTGCCACGCTTATAGCTTCAAGCGCCGTTGGATTTCTTGATGACATTCTCCAGGTTATACAGCCGCCAGCTCAAGGTTTAAAGCAGTGGATATGGACTACATTTGGACAGTATATTGCCGGCGGACTCTCCTTTCGTTACCGATTTCTCCTTGTTGCAATCATTGGTCTTGTGGGAGCATGGTGGTTTGTGACAAAGCTTGGAGTAACGGCAATCTCCATTCCTTGGGCAGGATCTCTGGAACTTGGACTTTTCTTTATTCCCATATTTGTCATTGTTATGCTGGCAACATACAGCGGGGGAGTCATAGACGGGTTGGACGGGTTAGCCGGAGGAGCATTTGCTTCTTCATTTGCCGCATTTGGTATGATTGCGTTTTCTCAAGGACAGATTGACCTTGCCGCATTCTGCATGGCCATTGTGGGTGCGCTTTTGGCATTTCTCTGGTTCAATATACCTCCGGCAAGATTCTACATGGGGGAAACGGGAGTTATTGGTTTAACAGCAACGCTTTCTGTTGTAGCATTCCTCACCGACTCGGTTCTTGTTCTGCCCATTATTGCCCTGCCTCTTGTTATGGAATCAGGGTCTGTTATTATTCAGCTTCTCTCAAAGAGATTTCGGAAAAAGAAAGTGTTTAGAGCGGCCCCTTTGCATCATCATTTTGAGGCTTTGGGATGGCCACACTACAAGATCACTATGCGTTTTTGGATTATTGGCGTGGTAACGGCATTTATTGGCGTTATAGTAAAACTATTGGGATAGGGTGCATACATAACACGCTTTCCTACAAATACGGGAGATAAATTTCTTTGCAGGTATGTTTTCGGAACCACCCCTCTCGCGCTCCTGCGGCGCTCGGGGGTTGCGCTCTCAACGATTTGCCCCTTCGGGGTCCAAGCCAAATCGTTTCCGAGAGCATTCCGCTAACATACCTGCAAAGAAATACCAGCAAGGCAATATTGGCAAATCTTTATGAAACTACACAAGCTAAAAAATAAAAAGATTCTCATCCTCGGATTTGGAGAAGAGGGGAGAGCCACACATTCTTTCTTAATACACCATGGTATTCCTGTAGCGGGAATAGCTGATCGAGATGATCATATAAAAGCTCCGGAAAAGATCATGTTCCATACGGGAGACAAATATCTCCAGGCGATTTCCCAATATGATATCATCATCCGATCACCCGGAATCCCTCACCACCTCGTATCACCCCTCTTATCTCCCACCCAAACACTCACATCGGCAACAAACATATTTTTTGAGGAGTGTAGCGCCCCCATTATTGGAGTAACGGGAACAAAAGGAAAGAGCACTACCTGTTCTCTCCTTGCCGCTATTTTTAAAAAATCGGGAAAAACCGCGCATATCGTTGGAAATATTGGAACTCCCGCATTGTCTCTACTCAAAACCATTCAACCTCAAGATATTGTAGTTTACGAACTCTCTAGCTTTCAGCTTATTGATCTCTCAAAAGGCCCACATATTGCCATATTCCTTAATATATTTCCCGATCATCTCGACCATCACCAGACATATGAGGAGTACATAAAAGCCAAGGCACGCATTACAAAACTTCAGGGACCTAAAGATATTTTCTTGTACAACAGCGCGGACACAGAGGCATCTCGTATTGCAAAAGAATCTCCCGCAAAAGCAATACCGTTTAAGCCCGGAACATCATTGGTAAAGGTAACCTGGGCTGCTCCCATAGAGCCTGTGCTACAAATAGCTGAAATATTTTCAATCCCCATGAGCGTAATAGAAGAGGTGATTCAAACCTTTAAGCCTCCCGAGCACCGATTGGAAGTTGTGGGAACATGGAACAATATTATGTTTATTAATGATTCTGCCGCCACCACGCCAGAAAGCACCATACGGGCGCTTGATATTCTGGAAGGGAGTATTGGAACATTAATTCTCGGAGGATCCTCAAAAGGAGTTTCATACCGTGCCCTTGCTCAACGCATTCTCCGTTCTTCTGTAAAACATCTGATATTTTTTAATCCAACAGGAAGAGAAATAGAAGAGGAACTCGTTAAAATTGGAAAGGGAGGCTTGTCTTGCAACTACGCCTCTTCCATGGAGGAAGCGGTTCGTATGTGTTATGAATTTACTCCAAAAGAAATGACATGCCTCATGTCTCCTGCTTCGGCATCTTTTTCCATGTTTTCCAACTATAAGGAACGCGGCCACGTATTTAAAGATCTTGTTCAAAAGCATGCAAAAATACTTTAAAAAACCGGATCTTCCGCTTTTTGGCATCATCCTCTCCCTGATATTTCTGGGAATACTTTTTTTGGCCAGCGTCTCGGCCTCTTTTGGCATTCAGAAGTTTGGAAACCCCTTTATATTTCTCCAACATCAAATTGTACTTGGACTCATCCCAGGTATTTTGAGTGGCATTGTGGCATATATTATCCCAATATCTTTCATTAAGAAATACGCGCCCCACGCGCTCCTATTCACCCTCTTCCTCCTTCTGCTTGTTTTTGTTCCGGGCATTGGTCAGCAAGCGGGAGGAGCAAGTAGATGGATTGGAATAGGATCACTCTCCTTTCAGCCAACAGAACTTCTTAAACTCACCTTCATTCTCTACGCAGCTTCTTGGCTTTCCGGAAGAACATCCTCCGTTCCTAAAACTACTTCAAAGAAACGTGCATCCTTTTCTGAAAACTTTCTTGCAGGCAGAGAAACTCTTTTGCCTTTTCTTGTTGTACTTGGCGTTATATCCACACTCCTCCTTTTGCAACCCAACCTCAGCACACTTAGCGTCATTGGCATTACTGGCATCTTTGTGTACTTTGTAGCTTCAACTCCTGTCTGGCACACCATACTCATGGTTGGAGGCGGTATTCTTAGCCTCATTCTCCTCATTGTTTTTGAACCATACCGGAGAGGGCGCTTAATAACATTTCTCAACCCAACTCTCGATCCCCTTGGAGCAGGCTACCAAATTAAACAGGCAATTATGGGTATTGGATCCGGTGGCATTACGGGGTTGGGGCTTGGTATGAGCTTTCAAAAATTTGGCGTATTGCCGGAACCCATATCCGACTCAATCTTTGCTATTATTGCGGAAGAGCTTGGGTTTATTGGAGCTGGCCTCCTTGTATTCCTCTTTATTGCGTTTGCCTGGAGGGCAGTTATACTGGCAACAAGAACAAATGACACCTTCTCCCGCCTCTGTGCTATTGGCATTGCCACATGGATTTCTGTTCAGGCATTTGTTAATATGGGAGCTATGATTGGTGTTCTCCCGCTTACCGGCATTCCTCTTCCGTTCATCAGTTATGGAGGTTCATCACTCCTGGTTACAATATGCGCCATGGGAGTGCTTTTAAGTGTCTCCAAAGATACATCACATGCCTAAAGAAAGACAGTACGCCATAGTGTTTGCGGGCGGGGGAACGGGAGGACACATTGTTCCCATTATTGCCATTGCTCGGGAGATTCGAAAAATTAATCCCACGTTGTTCACATTTGCCTACCTTGGCCCAAGAGACACATTTGAAGATCTCCTCCTTTCACAAGAAGGAATAACAACCCATTACATTGCGGCGGGCAAGGTTCGACGCTACTGGGGAATAGGATCCTTTCTACAGAACCTTCTCGACGTTTTCGTTAAGACGCCCCTTGGCATTCTTCAGGCATTCTACCATCTCTTCTTTCTTGCTCCCGATGTTATTGTGAGCAAGGGAGGGTATGGATCCCTGCCCGTTGTTCTTGCCAGCAGGCTTTTTGGCATTCCGCTCTTTCTGCATGAGTCAGATATTGCTCCGGGACTTTCCAACAGAATTGTTGCCAAGTTTGCACTGGAAATCTTTGTTTCCTTTCCCAACACCCTGCACGTGCCGGCAAAAAACCTCATTTTAGTAGGAAACCCCATCCGCCAAGAAATGTTGGCAGGATCAAAAGACGTTGCTCGAGATATCTTTCATCTGGAAGAAAAGAAACCTCTCCTGCTTTTCTTGGGGGGATCACAAGGATCCACCCCCTTAAATGATATGCTTTTAGCGATATTGAATGACATTCTCAATGATTTTGAAATTATTCATCAGACAGGAACCGGAACATTTTCCCAGGTAAAGAAAGAGGCTCGCGTGGTTGTTCAAGAAGACCGTTGGCTCTGCTACCACCCAGTCTCCTTCCTCAAAGAACAAGAGCTTCGCCATGCGTTTGCCTCTGCTGATTTTGTGATAAGCCGGGCGGGATCCGGATTTATCTTTGAGATTGCAGCTCTCGGCAAACCCTCCATTCTCATTCCGTTGCCACACGCAGCGCAAAACCACCAAGCGCAAAACGCGTACGCGTATGCAAAAACCGGAGCCTGTATTGTAATGGAAGAAGCAAACCTTACTCCTCGTTTCTTTCTGGAAAAACTCCGAACCCTTTTTGAAGATCCCCAGGAACAAGATCGCATGAGAGTGGCAGCTCTAGCATTTGCAAAACCAAATGCTGCACGCATTATTGCTCATTATGTTGCAGATTATCTCTCTTCTTCAATAAAGCCATGAGCAACCAATCTACCATTCTGATTATTGAAGACGACCCCACGCTTGGAGAGCTTCTCTCAACGCACATGAACAAAAAAGGAATTCCGTTTGAGCTTGTCACGGAAGGAGGGAAAGGACTTGCAAAAGCAGAGCAGTGCAATCCCGCGCTAATTATTCTTGACCTCTTACTGCCTGATATGAGCGGATACGAGGTTCTTGAGCAACTCAAGAACCGCCCGAGTCTCTCATTAATTCCCGTAATTATACTTTCAAATCTCTCCCAAGAAGACGAGAAGCGCAGCGCACTGGCATTGGGAGCAAGGGATTTTTTGGTAAAATCCGAAGTGGATTTAGACAGAGTAGTTGAGGTAATTGGCGCAATTATTCGTTGAATATTGCCTAAAAGAATGATAGGGTAACGCTAGAGATTTCACACCTTCAAATATGGAAGAAATACGCACACGGTTCGCGCCTTCTCCTACGGGCCCTCTCCACATGGGAAGTGTGAGAACGGCGCTCTTTAACTACCTCTTTGCAAGAAACAATGGAGGGAAGTTTTACTTGCGTATTGAAGACACTGACAAAGAACGATCTCTCCCCAAATGGGAGAAAGATATTTTATCCAGCCTCCAATGGCTTGGCCTCTCCTGGGATGAAAAAACTGTTCGCCAATCTGATCGCATTTCGCTCTATGAGAAACAACTGCAATTACTCCTGGAGCAGAAAAAGGCATACCACTGCTTCTGCACCAGAGAAGAGCTTGATGCTCAACATCAGTCTTTGGTGAGCAACGGAGAAGCTCCAAGATACCTGGGAACATGTAGAGCACTTTCTCAAGAAGAACAGCAAGAGAAAATACAAAGAGGAGAGAAGTCGGTGATTCGATTTATAGTAGAAGAGAAACGCCTTCACTTCCATGACCTTATACGCGGAAAGGTGGAGTTTAATACGGCCCTCATGGGAGATATTGTGATTGCAAAGGATCTCCAAACTCCTCTTTACAATTTTGTTGTGGTGGTTGATGACCATGATATGGACATCACTCATGTTGTGCGAGGAGAAGACCATATTCCCAATACGCCAAAACAAATACTCATACAGGAAGCCCTTGGATGTAAGCCGGTTTTATACGCCCACCTTCCTCTCATTCTTGCTGAAGATCGCACAAAACTAAGTAAAAGACATGGAGACAACTCGGTAACACGGTTCAGAAAAGAAGGGTACCTACCTGAAGCAATTCTGAATTTCCTTGCCCTTCTTGGGTGGAACCCCGGAACAGATAGAGAAATATTCTCTCTTGAGGAGCTTGTGAAAGAATTTTCATTGGAGCGCATCCAAAAAGGAGGAGCAATGTTTAACATCCAAAGGCTCAACTGGGTGAACTCTTCATATATTAGACAGATGAGCACCCCAAATCTTGCAAAAGCCTGTTTCCCGCACCTAAGGGAAGCCGGACTTGTTTCTGATGATATTCAAAACATGGAAATTGTTGAAAAGGCTGTGTCTCTCTACAAGGAACGCTTGCAGAAACTCTCTGATATTTCAGATCTTGCAGACTTCTTCTTTCTTAAAAAACTTACGTATCAAAAAGAGATCCTCTTTTGGAAAGAAGCATCTCAAGATGAAACACTCTACTCTCTGCAAAAATCTTTTGAGTTGCTTTCCTCTCTTCCCGAATCGTCTTGGAACGAAGAAGTGCTTGGGGATCTTATGCTCAAGGAGGCGGAAAAAGAGAAGAACAGGGGATACCTCCTCTGGCCTCTCCGAGTTGCCCTTACAGGAAAGAAGGCTTCCGCCGGACCATTTGAAGTTGCCTCTGCTCTTGGGAAAGAGCTCACATTGCAACGAATTCAAGAAGCGGTAGATATGTTGCAACAGGGTGGAGAAGGGGAGTAGTACGCATGAAATACATCATATTTTTTCTTCTCTGTTTCTTTCTCCTCACGGCAGCCCCTCGGGCGGAAGCATCTTCTTTTGATATTATCTCTCAACCTTTTCAAATAGTATGGCAAAAGACCACTTCTTGGATTTCTAAAACCTCACAAAAAATTCGCCTGTTTTATATAGAACGGAGAGCCATTGCGGAAGGGGAATTTGAGCGCAAACAGGAAGAGTTAAAAGAAGAGGTAAAACAGGAGGCACTAAAAGCAGCTCAAGGAGCGTGGGAGAAATTTTGGAACAACGTGTGGAATAGTATTCAACAAAATATCACAAAAATACTTGAGAGCATGAGACCTGAGTGAAAGCTTAGTCTCCTCCACATCGGGTAGCGAAACAATTTAAACTCCGAGCATATACTTTCAGAAGAGAACGCCATAAAATTCTGCTTGCAAACGTCCTTCTGAAAACATACGCTCTGCGTTAACAAAGCATGACTTCCTCACTTGCAACGGAGAGAGTATGCCTTTGCAAGATGGCCCTGAAGCACGACGGTGCGAAGCGCAAGGCTAAGACCCCAGAGCACACATTACAATCACTTGAGCACGGTATAGGGTACTCGTATTGGAGGCGCAAGGAGTGAAACGTATCTGACGATACGTGAGCTCCGTGGCAACGAACAAGACGGGTGCCCTATACCGTGTCCCTCAGGGAAAGCTCAAGAATGGCTGATTTCTTCGTTTCCCCTCCTTGCGGTAGCTGTGCTACCGCTTCGTTGGCTCAACATTGAACTCATCTCATTCTTGAGCTTCTCAATGTGATTGTAATGTGTGCTCTGGGGTCTTAGCCTTGCGCTTCGCACCGTCGTGCTTCAGGGCCATCTTGCAAAGGCATACTCTCTCCGTTGCAAGTGAGGAAGTCATGCTTTGTTAAC
>JAUYJR010000022.1 GCA_030699255.1 bacterium
TTACGAAGTGGACATGGTTATTTTTACTCCTGCACACGGCGGGCGTACTCGCCCGTTTCCGTATTAAGCTCTATCATGTCTCCAGTTTCCACAAAGAGGGGAACTTGGACAATGGCACCTGTTTCCAGAGTTGCAGTTTTAGTTCCCCCCTGCGCTCTGTCACCCTTGAGACCGGGAGGAGAGTCCTGCACTTTTAAAATCATCTTAATGGGCAAGGTAATGCTTATGACATTGCTCTCAAACACCAGTCCGTCAACAACGGTATTTGGTACTAAAAACTGAGACTGTGTTCCAATCTGTTCTTGAGAGAGTTCAAAGCGATTTTTGGGATTTCCCTCTTGAGCAAACGTATAAACTCCTTTCCGTTCATAGATAGAAACGGCTTGCATGTGATCAATATCGGCTTCTTCCGCGCCCTCACCCGCATGAAATGTCTTGTTCATGATGTTTCCGGTGCGCAAGTTGCGTATCTTTGTTTGCATAACCGAGCTACCTCTCCCCTTAAACATCAGGGAATGTTCAAGAATAACGCAAGGATTGCCATCCTGCGTAACATATGTTCCTTTTTTTAAATCTGTATGAGAAAGCATAAGCAATAGACTCTTTTATTCAAACGTAGTACCAACAAATTCGTAATTGCCAAGGAGAAACTCTTTGGTTTTTACGGGCTTTTTTCCTTCAACTTGTATCTCTTCCAAAACCAGAAATCCTTCTCCCGTTTGTACAGCAATTTTGTCGTTGGGAGCCAAAAATGTTTTTCCCGGATCCCCAAACGGGCCGTGGCTGTTTTGCTCTAGCACGGAAGCCACAAGAATCTTCATTGTTTTTTGTTTCCCTTCCTTGTCCTGAAATACGGTAAACGTTCCCGGCCACGGAGTAAACGCACGCACTCTTTGCGCAATGTCTTTTGCAGGCAGGCTCCAGTCAATACGCCCGTCTTCTTTTGCAATCTGGTTTGTCATTGTTGCTTGAGTTTCATCTTGAGGAACCGCCTCTATCTCTCCAGCAAACCAGAGGGGAATGGTTTCCGCAAGAAGGTGTCCGCCCAGATCCGCCAGCTTATCATGAAGTTCGGGAAATGCAATACTCCGCATATCTGTATCTTTCAAAACCTCTTGCTTAATAATGGGACCGTGATCTACCAGTTCATCCATAAGCATAATGGTGACTCCCGTCTTTTGATCTCCCAAAAGAATAGCAGACTGAATAGGGGAGGCTCCTCTATGATAAGGCAGGAGAGAAGGGTGCACATTCAAACATCCATAGGAGGGGAGTTTAATCAACCAAGAAGGGAGAATAATACCGTAGGCCGCAACAACAATAAAGTCCGGAGCAAGAGAGGTAATATCCTCCAAGGATCTTCTTATACGATCCGGTTGCAATACAGAAATGCCATGAGCCTGCGCCAGCACCTTTACCGGCGGGGGGGTGAGCGCTTGAGATCTCCCAACCGGCTTATCTGGAGCCGTTACCACAAGAGCGGGTACAAGGCCTGCTTGCAGGAGACGATTTAGTATTAACTCGCCAAATTTTGGTGTTCCAAAAAATATGTATTTCATCTTATATATTATTCGTCATTGCGAGGGCGCTAGCCCGAAGCAACTTCAACTCCGAGCATATGCCTTCAGAAGAGAACGCCATAAAATTCTGCTTGCGAACGTCTTTCTAAAAGCATACACTTTACATTTGCAACGAAGAGAGTATACCTTTGCAAGATTGCCCTGAAGCACAACGGTGCGAAGCGCAAGACAAAAATTCAGCAGAATTTTTGACGGTCTTACAAAGGTATACTCTCGGAGTTGATCCTGTAGTGGAGCAGACATTAGATTTCTACTCCGCTATCTTCCACTCCATTGTTGACTCCTGGTCCGCAAACTCCAGCCACTCTCCCTCCTTTGTTACCACAAACCATTTCTTTTTAGCTGCAGACCATACCATGGGATCTCCCCGATAGAACGGCTTTTTCACCACCTCTTTTGGTTTGAGACTATCCAGCTCCAGCCATTTCTTAAACACCGTCTCAATAGAGTAATCAAGCTTTCTGGATGTTGCCCACTTAGCTACCTTGGTAATGGCATTTTTGGCTTTCTCCACGGAACCTGCCAAGTCAATGAGCTGTTGGGCGGGACGAGTATACCGAGAATAGATAATTTTGCGCTTCTTGGCATCTTCTTTAACCTGATCCATAGATAATCCCTTTGTGAGAAAGTAATGATTCACCACCTGCTGAATGGCAGTTTCTTTTTCCTGATTCTTTGCGCTCTTTATTGTAGGCTTTTCTTTCTGTGCTTTCAGGTTTACCATAATTCTTCATTCTACCTCATTTTCATGGTATAATCCAGCCGCATATGACAACTCTTAAGCGCATATTTATTGCCTTAAACCTCCCTCATGCTATAAAGCAAGAGTTGTTGTCTTTGCGTGAACAACTTCATGACCTTCCTGCGCGGTGGACTACAGTGGAAAATCTCCACGTTTCATTGGCTTTTTTGGGCAATAAATCAGAACAAGAGTTGGCGCAAATTTCAACCATTCTCCAAGATGTGGGGAAGACGCAGGCGCCAATTTCACTCTCTTTTACTAATACAATGTACGGACCCTCACCAAAAAATCCCCGCATGATCTGGGCGGTTCTCAAACCAACACAAGAACTTCTTGCTCTCCAAGGAACGATAGAGAAAAATCTTGCACTCGCCAATTTTTTTGAGGCAGAACACGCATTGTTCTTTCCTCATGTTACCCTGGCTCGCTTGAAAGATACAGAATTCCGACGTATGGAAGAAGAAGAACGCCCCACTATTGAGATACCCCTTTCTCTTTATTGCAACATATCTTCTATAGACCTTATGGAAAGTATGCAGGGAAGGGGAGTGGCAGAATACAAGAGCTTAGCATCAATACAACTTACCAAAACTCTATGAACATCCACATAGTCGGCATTGGAGGGATTGGAGTCTCGGCTCTTGCTTTTGTTTTTCTTTCTCAAAAGCACCACATAACAGGAACTGACTTGGCAGACTCCGAAATTATTGAGAAACTTCGGCAGAAAGGAGCTACTATCACCACCGGCTCCCACAAGAAATCTCACGTTCCGGAAGAGATAGATCTGGTTGTATACAGCCCCGCGGTACCACAAAACAATCCGGAACTGCAAAGGGCAAGAACCTTGCAGAAAAAAAATCCGGGTCTTGTGATACAGAGTTATCCTGAAGCTTTAGGAAAGCTCACTCAAGAGTACACAACAATTGCCGTGTGCGGCACGCATGGAAAAAGCACCACTACAGCTATGTTGGGACTTGCCCTTATAGCAACTGGCAAAGATCCAACGGTTATTGTTGGAACAAAGCTCAGTGAGTTTGGAGACACAAATTACAGAGTAGGAAAGTCCAATCTTCTTGTTATTGAAGCAGACGAGCACTTTGCTTCTTTCTTAAACTACCGCCCCAACATTATTGTTCTCACCAACCTAGAGCCAGACCATCTGGACTACTACGGATCATACAAAAAACTACAAGACGCTTTCCGAACCTTTGTGTCGCTCCTCCCT
>JAUYJR010000023.1 GCA_030699255.1 bacterium
GCCGCGGCATAGATAGGTTCTCCGCACCTGCCATTACTAAAATCAATTGCATTATAGGTATGTAGTCCCTGCGTAATGCGATGAGGGTAGGGAATGGGGTAAATAAAGTAGGAGCTGGCAATAGGAGTAAGCCGGCTGGAAGGAATCTTGCTTGGCTTCACTCCATTGGGAATAATAAGGAGGTCTCCCGCAAAGACCCCTTTCTCGGAGGAAATATTGTTGAACTCCATAATATCCTGTACACTCCCCTTATACCAAAGAGCTATCTCGCTCAAGGTATCGTGAGAACGAACCAGGTGCAACGCTCCTGAAACAGGTAGAATAGTAAGTTGTTTTCCCTCTTCTAAAACCGTTCCCCGTTGCAACTCGTTTGCCCAAAGAATAGTCTCTTCTGAAACATCAAAACGCTCAGCAATAGAAGAGATAGTATCTCCCTCTCTTGCCTCGTACTTAACCATATAATTTTGGAAGTTTGCCTCAAACCCTCCCCCTATGCCACCAAGAGTTTTCAAAGCTTTTTCAGGCAACACAAGAGGAGGAGACGACGAAGAAATGCTGGTTGCGTCAACAAGAGCCAGCTCAATTTCCAGCATAGATCCGGCAACAGGAGGAATACCAGAAGCCCGTACATAAAGGGCGTCAGACGCCGAAAATTCAGCGCTAACGGCAGCCGATAGCGGAAACACAGAACCCTCCGCAGAACGGAGGCTGAGAGACCAAAATGTTATTCCAATGGTGCAGCAGATGATGAGAAATAAACGAGATTTTCCCCACCCCTGCCTACTACTGCCTTCCTCAGAAGCTTTCATAGTGATTGTCAAAGGGTATCATGAAGCACAACCTAAGTCAAGACCCGTTATCCACAAGCAAGCCCAACACCATGACCCCTTTTGATATAAAAACTTTGCTCGCTCGCCACCACCTTTACCCCAAAAAACGGCTTGGGCAGAACTTTTTGGTAAACCAAAAAGCGCTCTCTCAAATGGTTGAAGCATCCTCGCTCTCAAAGGATGATACCGTTATAGAAGTAGGGGCAGGACTTGGGGTACTAACCCAAGAACTCGCCAAATATGCCGGACGTGTTATTGCCATAGAAAAAGATGAGAGCCTCATTCCCCTCCTACAGGACGTGCTCGCTCAGTACTCTAATATAGAAATCATTCATGGCGACATCTTGTCTGCTTCAAGCTTACCCGCGGCAAGTTATCCCCAGCTTGCCGCGGGCAAGCTGAGAAGCGACTACAAGGTGGTGGCGAATTTGCCATATAATATTACCTCTCCCGTTATTAGGAAGTTTTTGGAAGCAGAGTGTCGGCCCAATCTCATGGTTCTTATGATGCAAAAAGAGGTGGCAGAACGTATTGCGGCATCCCCTCCAAATATGAGCGTACTTGCCTGCTCTGTGCAGGTGTATGCCACGCCCAACATTATTGCCCGTGTTTCAAAAAGTTCGTTCTGGCCCCAACCAGATGTTGATTCTTCTATTTTACAAATTACCCCACTTCCCAAAGGAATATACGGAGAGCTTTCCAAAGAAGATATCCCGCTGTTCTTCCGCATCATGAAAGCGGGATTTAGTAGCCCCAGGCGCCAGCTTCTCAATAACCTCTCCCTGGGACTCTCCCGTTCAAGAGAAGATGTTACGCAACTTTTGGAAACCTGCAGCATTGAACCAAAGAGACGGGCCGAAACCTTGTCTATTAAAGACTGGGTATGCTTGGTAAAAGCCGTGCAATCAAGTACAATATCCTAATGGGTTTTTCTACAAGACTCTTTGTTGTATTGGCTATAGCGCTCCTTTTGAGCGCCGGAGCTGCTTTCTTTTTTTCTTCTAATAACGCACTTGCATTTGAATATGATTCCGTGTGTGAAGGAAACCCCCCTTTGTGCGCGGAAACCCCCCGCTCCTGGACAGAAACGCAGTATCGGTGTACCAGCAATGCTTGTGGAGCGCAGAAGCTTGCACGCACAAGAAGTTGCAGTGAGGGAGAGAACACCACGCAAGCATCTGTCTGCACAGAATTGGGGTGGAGCAATCCCGCATGTCAGTCATTTAGCTCGTGTGGAGCGTGGACAGAGCGGGTTATTGAGCAGGACCCATACATGGTCTGCTCGGGAAGCACGCAGTGGACAGAGAATGAGCCTTCAATCTTCTGTTCTGCGCAACAATGTTACCCCATTCCGACAATAAAGAACTTAGAAGATGAGGATCTGTTCCCAAAAAATGTTTTTGAGACAGGAATAATAAACAAAGCAAAGCTTCCGGTAAATGTTGGGTGGAGCAGTGTGAACACAATACTAGAAGAAGAGGACAGCGTCTGCAAAGCAAACTCATACGAATATCAAGTTACGGGAGCAAGTGGTACCTATACAAAGAGTGTGCTCTCAAGTGTACGGATTTGCGATACAATTCAAGAATGTAAAGACGTATGGGAAGAAGCGCGAGAACGAGAGGATGTTGCAGCTATGAATAGGGCAAAAGCCATTGCGGATGAACTTCGTAAAAAAGTTACCGATCCAACCGGAAGCATTACAATACACAATGATGAGCCTTCTTCTCAATATCCCACATACAACTTCTTAACGGGGCAGTATGACTACGTGCTAGCCCACCAGCAAGAAGTAACGCAAGATGTGGTACGGAGAGCATTTGAGGCATGCGTTCTAAGTCCAGGAACATCTTACCAGTTGAAAGTAAGAGCTTGCAGTGATGAGCGTGGCACAGACTGCCAAAAATGGGATAGCACTAACCTCCTTTCATTTTCCACAAGTTTATCTCCCGAACTCATCTCTCCATATGATCCTGACTGGGAGGGCCCCAACTCTTCAACAATAGACCTTTCCGATGAAACTCAAATTCCTATTCGCTTTCAGTGGTGCGACACCATGCAGCAACATGCTTCTTCATTTCTCCTCCAAACATCGGCATCGTATTCCCCGGATTCTCCACAAGCAACAAGAAAGGAAAGGTCATTTGGGCGAGAATCCACAGGTTTTGTGAGTATTCCGGGATCGCTCGAAGAACTCTTGCTTAGTGTGGATATTGAATACTTTTGGCGACTTATTCCTTGCTTTGACGGCAGTTGTGACTCAAGAAAAAGCAGCCACATATGGAGCTTGACCCCCACTATTGACTTTTCTCAACCACAACTCCTTACGCCAAACGAGACAACACTGAATATGACAAATAGCCTTGAGTGGGCCAGAATCCCTGGGGCGGAATACTATCTTGTACACATTAAGGGTCCGGGGCTTAATACAACGAGAGCGGTGCAAGCTCTTTCTTTTCCGCTCTCGAA
>JAUYJR010000029.1 GCA_030699255.1 bacterium
CAATACAGAACGGCTTTGCGTTCTTTTTGCAGATGCCTTTTTTAATACACACATCGGGATTAAAAAATCCGCTCTTCTCCCACGTCTTATATATGTTCTCCTCTGTTTCCTGAGGATTATATGCTTTTGGCAGTTCGTTCATACAATTGCTCTATCCTACCCTTAAATTGGGGTTTGCTTCAAGAGGCGCAGAGGTTTTTTGGGAAGCATGCGCAAGTCCCGCAATGGCTGGAATAAGTCCGTTGTCTCCACTCAGAGAGGGTTTGGAAGCAAAAAACTTTGTTTCGGACATTTCTTGAGATAGTGTTGAGGAGAGTTTAGCTTTAATACGCGTATTAGCTGCCACTCCTCCGCCCAGCACAACGGAAGCTACTCCAAGAGTTCTTGCAGCTTGCATAGTCTTTTTTACCAGAACATCCGCTATTGCTTCTTGTATGTTGTACGCCATTTCTTGAACATACTCACTTGATTTCCGTTCTTCTTCCGGTCGTGACTGGTAGTCATACAGCACGGCTGTCTTGAGGCCGGAGAAGCTAAAGTCATAGTCTTTGGTATGCTCCATAGGTCGAGGCAATTTTATTTCGAATTTTGATTTTTGAATTTGAGCGGTATGTTTCGCTCTCCATAATTCTGCTTGCTGAGCAATGGCGGGGCCTCCGGGGTAGGAAAGTCCAAGAATACGCGCCGTCTTGTCAAAGCACTCTCCTGCCGCGTCATCTCGTGTTTCTCCAATAATCTCATATGCTCCAAACGCCTTAGCAAGCACAAGCTGAGTATGTCCTCCCGAGATAATGAGAGAGAGCATGGGAAACAAGGATGCGTCCCGAGGAAGAATGAAAAAGTCCTCTTCTTCACGGAGAAGAGAAACAAGAATATGTCCCTCAATGTGGTTTGCAGGTATGAGAGGGAGGGACCATTGGGCGGCAAGGTTGTTTGCAAAGTTTACTCCGCTCCAGAGACAGGGAGAAAGTCCGGGCCCCACCGTTACGGAGATTGCGTCAATCTTGGGAGACACAGATGAGAGCTTCGCTTCTTTTAGCGCTTGAGAGAGAACAAGAGGAAGGTTCTTTTCATGTTCTCGCTTGGCAAGAGATGGGTATATACCTCCGTAAGGAGCGTGAAGGCTTGCCTGAGAAGAAACATTATGGGCAAGAATACGGAAACGTAGTTCTCCTTCTTGCTCTGCTCCTTCAATAATGGCAATGCCCGTGTCGTCGCATGAGGTTTCAATGCCAAGAATGGTCATGACGCAATTCTTACTGAAAACTTGCAAAAATGCAATTTTTTGCTATGATGCTCTCGGTAAAAGCATTGTTTTTAATAGTTGCTCACTACTCGTTATTGCCATCCTCTACCTCATCATTGCGAGCGATAGCACAGCAATCTCTTCCCACCTTGTCATTCTGAGGCGGTAGCCGAAGAATCTCATCAGAGAAGCAGATCCTTCGCTTACACTCAGGATGACAAAGTGTTTCTCGTTGCTTACAAGAACCTGGTCCCGTCGTCTAGCCTGGTCTAGGACGCAGGGTTTTCATCCCTGTAACACGGGTTCAAATCCCGTCGGGACCACTATTCCAAATGAAGCCTTCCTTTTAGGTGTTCCACGCGCTCTCGTAGCGCGGGGTATCATATGGACCAGCGCAATTGTTGGACATTCCTGGAGTTTCATGATACTAGGATTGTAGAACTTGTTTGACCTGATCCTTAATAAGTGAGGAGGTGTACAGCAACTCGACCACCAACTGTCGGTATCCTACGACGTTCCGCAAAATTAGAAAGGAGTGTTCTTGTAAACATGCAAACGGCAATCCGTCCAGTAGTTGGAACAATGCTGCCCAACCTCTCATTCGACGCCAAGGCCCAACGAGAGATTCTTAGCGATCTGGTGATCCCTGCAGTGCCAGGCGAGTACTACGCCTACTCCTCCGAGTTCACGGAGGAACGACCATTGTATGTACTCATGAAGTGCAAAGCGAACAAAAACCGCTTAATCGCGGCCGCAGGGGATCTTGGTCACGAAGCTAATCTCCTCTTCCTATTTGGCAACCCGAATCAGATTCAAGTTTGCGCGGTCAGGACGGCACACGATTCCGGTCTGCTGGGCGACTCCGTCAACGGCGAGTCGTTCGGCGAGACGTGGGTCGCGCCCGCTGGAATCACGGCCGAGGAATTCTACGAGCTTCGCTCGCGGAAGGATGTGACGGCACTGGTGGAGATCTGCCAGGTTGCGTGTTTGGAACACGAGGTGTCCATCGCGCTGGAGCTGGGGTCGATCATCGCCATGATGACCAACGAGTACAAATATGGCCTGTTCTTCGTGAAGGGGATTACGCGCACGTCGATTTGGATCGATGCTTGCCACATCCTCCTGTAGCTTCCGCGTCAGCAGTAGCACCTGCCACCAAAGATAATATCTTTGGTGGCAGATTTATTTTAAAAACCGAATGTAAAGCACCAGACTGGCAAATAATGAGAGATTTGCTATTCTGGTAGTATACAAAAATATGAAAACAATTTTTCCAAGCAAACTAAAAAGAGGTGACAAGGTTATGGTGGTGGCGCCCTCTGATTCGCTAAGCCTTATTTCTAAAGAAACAAGACGAATTGCGGATGAAAGATTCAATGCAATGGGACTGGAGCTATCTTTTGGGAAACATGTCGAGGAATTGGACGAATTTGATTCTTCAAGTATTGAGTCGAGGGTCAGTGATTTGCATGAAGCTTTCCTGGATAAAAGCGTAAAGGGTGTTTTTGCGGTAATAGGGGGTTTAAACTGCAATCAGCTTTTGCGATATTTAAATTGGGATATTATAAAAAATAACCCGAAAGTTTTTGTTGGTTATTCAGATACAACAGCCTTGCAAAATGCCATATATGCAAAGACCGGGCTGGTTACCTACTCCGGGCCGGCATATTCAACATTTGGCCAAAAACTTCATTTTAATTACACTCTGGAATATTTTAAAAAATGTTTGTTTAATGACGAAGAGTTTACTGTTTTACCAAGCAAATCATGGAGTGACGATAGGTGGTATCAAGATCAAGAGAGCAGAAAGTTGTTTGAAAACGATGGCTGGCTGGTTATTAATAGTGGTGAAGCAAGGGGAATGATTTTGGGTGCAAATATCTGCACCCTTAATCTTCTCCAAGGAACCGAGTATTTTCCAAATATATCTAATTCCATTTTATTTCTGGAAGATGACGCCGAATCTAAGTTGGGCAATTTTGATCGTGATTTACAATCTCTTATCCATCTTCCAAATTTCAATACGGTAAAAGGTATTATTATTGGGCGATTTCAAAACGCAAGTGAAGTACAAACCGAGCAATTAATAAAGATTATTAAATCAAAAAAAGAATTGAGCCATATGCCGGTATTGGCAAACGTAGATTTTGGACATACTTCTCCCATAATCACTTTTCCTATTGGAGGAGAAGCCCAGTTGATTATTTCTGATAGAAAATCAGCGTTGGAAATAGTGAAACATTAATTGAAAAATAAACCACTATTCCAGATGCAGTTTTCCTTTCAGATATTCTACGCGCTCTTGTAGTACAGGGTATTTTGAGAGGGTAACGTCTTCTTCAAGAATGGCATATGCCTTTTCTCGAGCCTCTTCAACCAGGGGAATGTTGGTGATTTGTTGCATGGCAAAGTCGGGTATTCCCCACTGCTTTACTCCGGTAAAATCTCCGGGACCTCGGAGCTTCAGGTCTTTTTCCGCAAGCTCAAACCCGTTTTCAGCTTCTACAATTGCTTTGAGTCGCTGTGTTGTGCGAGGAGAGGAAGACTCTGTAAAAAGCAGGCAGAACGACTGCTTGTCTGATCTGCCAACTCGCCCTCTAAACTGATGGAGTTGAGCAAGTCCAAAATGCTCTGCCCCCTCAATGAGCATAACGGTTGCATTGGGAATATCCACTCCCACTTCCACAACAGACGTGGAAACAAGCACCTGGATTTTCCCCAGTCTCATCTGTTTCATAATGCGTTCTTTTTCCTTTCCGGGAATTTTTCCGTGTAGCATGGCAACAGTGTGTTTGGGAAATACCTTCTCTGAAAGAAGCTGGTGTTCTTGGAGAACGGCTTTTGCGTTTGCCCATTGAGAAGAGGAGTCTTTCTGTTCAATGCGCGGACAAATAACAAAGACCTGCCCTCCCTTTTGAATTTCCTCTCGCACAAACTTGTATGCCAAATCTCTTCCCTCGGGCGGAATAATGCGTGTCTCAATCTTCTTTCTTCCTTTTGGAAGTTCCTTTATAAGAGAGAGATCCAGGTCTCCGTATATTGTGAGAGCTAAGGTGCGAGGAATGGGGGTTGCCGTCATAGAGAGCAGATGAGGAATGAGAGAGGAGCGATGTAGGAGGTGAGACCGTTGCCGTACACCAAACCGGTGCTGTTCATCTACCACCGCAAGAGCAAGGTTTCCAAATTTTACCTCTTTCTGAATAATGGCATGAGTTCCAATGAGAATATCAATTCCTCCATCTTTTGCTTTCTCCAAGAGTTTCTTGCGGGATATCTCAATGTACTGATTGGGAAGCTTCTTTGACATGAAGTGATCGGTACTTCCCGTTAAAAGCCCAATATTCACCTTAAAGGGAGCCAAGAGGGAGCTCACGGTTTGGAAATGTTGTTTTGCCAAAATTTCGGTGGGAGCAAGGAACGCAACCTGATACCCCGCTTGCCCTGAGCCAGTCGAACGGGCTTTTACCACGGAGAGTGAGGCCATAGTGGCCACTACGGTTTTTCCCGATCCCACGTCTCCCTGTAAGAGGCGGTTCATTGGCCGAGGCTTCTCCATGTCTTTAAGAATCTGCCAGGCCGATTTTTTCTGAGAATCCGTGAGAGTAAATGACAGGGAGTCGGTAAACCGCTTCATGAGATCCGCGGAAAACGGAATACTTGGAGCTTTTACGCGGGCAATCTTTTTTCGTTCAGACAGCACAAAGAGGAGAATGACGAGCAGCTCTTCAAATGAAAATCTTTCCCGCGCTTTTTCAGCGGTTTTAAGGGAGCTGGGAAAATGCATTTGTTTGAGAGATTCAAAAAAGGGTGCAAAGCCTTTTTCTGTAGCAATATGTTTTGGGAGAGAATCTCCCATGTTTTCTGAAACGCAAGAGAGCGCGGAAAAAATAAGTGAGCGAAGGAGCTTGGAAGATACACCTTGCGATTCGGGGTATATGGGAACAATATTGCTGGTGTGTATAAGAGGAGATCCTCCACGAATCTTCTCGTACTCCGGAGTAGAGAGAACAATGCCCTTTGAATCTCGGGTAACTTTTCCGGCAAGAGAGAGGTTGTCTCCCGGCGCAAGTGTTTCCAAGAGGTAGGGCTGGTTGAACCAGAGTGCTCGCACAGCTCCCGTTTTGTCTTCAATAAGCGCGTGCACAAGCGTCATCTGCTTCCGATACGTACGTTCCTTTGTAATGGATTTTAGTGTTCCTTGCACGCACGCAATGGTATCTTCTTTGAGAGATGCAACAGAAGTTATGTGCGAGCAATCTTGGTATTCTCGAGGAAAGTGAAAAAGGAGAACACGAATGTTCGTAATCCCCAATTGTTCCAGTCTCTTGGCAATCTGCTCTCCCCCTCGGGGGAGGGTGATAACAGATGAGGAAAGCTGCATGGTGCTCCCGGGAGGAATCGAACCTCCATCAAGGGCTCCGCAAGCCCTCATTTTATCCGTTAAACTACGGGGGCATTCTCTATTGCGAAGAATAGCACAGAGAGGCAAATATTTC
>JAUYJR010000031.1 GCA_030699255.1 bacterium
ACCCCTCTCGCGCTCCAGCGGCGCTCGGGGGTTGCGCTCTCAACGATTTGCCCCTTCAGGGACCAATCCAAATCGTTTCCGAGAGCTTTCCAAAAAGCAGCATTTCTCGTGGCACCGCTGTTATATAATGTTATTGCAGAGCGATATCTCTTTGCTCTGTAGCGATGTCTTTGACTTTTGAATTTTGCATTTATCAAGTATACTAAACCCATGAATGTAACCCAAGAAGAAATTTCCCACTTGCGCGAAATGCAAGGGCAGGTTCGTGGAACGGTTTTTCAAACCGATGCCGCGTATATTGAGGGAAAGAACGGTCTCAAGGGGCTTTCTCTTGTTGAGGAGAAGATGAAGGAGTGGGGATGTTCTATTTCGTATAAAACCATTAAGGCTTCGGACTGGCTTCCGGTGGGGTTTCGCACGTTATCCATTCTTGCCGCAACGGAGGCATTTTCTTGGAACAAAGAAGACGTGTTTCGCATGGGGTATGAGGCTCCCGCACGATCTTTTGTGGTGAAAATGCTCATGAAGTACTTTTTGAGCATTCACCAAACATACAAGCAGAGCGCCCAGTACTGGCCAAGTCACTATACTATAGGAACATTAGAGACCCCCGAATTTAACGAGAAAGAGAAATTTATGGTTGTTCGCCTAAAAGATTTTTCTATTCATCCTATTCTTTGCAACTACTTTAAGGGATATTTCACGCGAGTTACGGAAATTGCTTCCCCGTATCAAAACATAAAAGTTCAGGAGCGAATATGCGCTTTTGAAGGGGGCAAAGATCATGAGTTTTTGCTTTCCTGGGAATAACGTATGTGCCCAAAGAAAATAAATGACAAAATCACAAAAGCTCCTTCAGAGCTTGAGGTGATTGAGAGCTATGTGAAGGATCTTTGGCGTTTTCTTCCTATTCCAATCTGCTCAGTAAGTCCAACACATAAAATTCTTGACGGAAACACTGCTCTTGCCGTTTTGAGCGGATATAGAGAAGATGAGCTTGTGGGACTTCTTGTATTCTCTCTTTTTTCCGGAGACATAAATTCCGGCAAGATGTTTAGTGTTGTTTTAAAGAAAAAAGGCGCGGTACAGGAGGCAACACTCAAGACAAAAACGGGAACTTCCGTTCCGGTAAAGGTTTATTCTCAAATTCGTCAAGACGAGAAGGGTCAGACAATTGGGTCCTTCCTGGGAATTGTGGATATGACCAAAGAAAAGAACTTTCAGCGGGAGATGGAGCATCGGGTACGAGAGCAGACCAATGCGTTGGAAGAGAAAGTGGAGGAACTACAGCGTTTCCAGAAGATGGCGGTTGGGAGAGAGATTAAGATGGTTGAGTTAAAAGAGAAGATAGAGGAATTAGAACAAAAACTTCAATAATGCCTGAATTCCAAACTAACAAAGTAACTCTAGAGGAGGCGAAAAAGATCATGGCATCGCCAGGACAAGTGAGAGGTATCGCAATAAAGCCAAATTGGGAGTACCTGTTCAAGGAGCACGGGGAAAAAACTCGGGCGTTGGAGTCTGAGTTTGAGCGGCTGGGATATCCATTCTCGTTTGACAAGATATCTCCCATGCAATTCTATCCCATTGGGCACGATGTTCTCTTTTTTGTTCTTGCAAAGCAAATTTTTAATTTGTCAGACGAGGAGTTCTTTCAGATGGGAGTATATGGAACTAAAACGTCATTCTTTCTCAAAATCGCATTCCGCTATTTTATCTCTCCAAAATCTACATTGGAACAGGTTCCCTCTCTTTGGAAAAAATACTACACCGTAGGCGATTTCTCGGTAGAGGAAATGGATATGGATGGTCGTCGCGTCATTCTTCACCTATCAAATTTCTCGATTCCTCATAAGAGAAATTTCTGTCATAACCTACGGGGTTACCTTGCCACTCTTTGGAGTATTGCCATGGGAACAAAGGTTTTGTGTGAAGAGGTTTTGTGCGCGTTTGAAGATGACTCTCCTCGCCATATTTTTGTTCTCACATGGGGAGAGGAAAAGTAACCGTTCTTGAAATCATGAACAATCCGCAAGCTATCAAAGAAGATCGGGAAAAAGCTATCGCATTTATGGAGATGAAGGGAGATATCCGAGGACTCTCTCTCATAGCCGACTACGAGTATGTGCGGCATAAGCTTGGAGAAGAGGGGGTGAGGAAGGTGGAGAAAGAAATGGCTCTTTTGGGGCATCCTTTGCCATTAAAGGAGATAAAACAGATGGAGTTCTACTCCATAGGGTATGCGGGAGTTATTGAGCTTGCAATAGAACGCGCGCATAGCTTCACCATGGAGGACTACTACGAGATGGGCAGGTATGCTCCCAAAAGCTCTGTTATTCTTAAGGTGATGCTCAAGTACTTTGCGTCTTTGGATTCAGCTATTGTGCAAGCTACAAACATATGGAGAAAGTACTACACGGTTGGAACATTGGAAGCAACTGAGGTTAACGAGAAAGAAAGGAGAGTTATTTTCCGCATTAGTGGGTACGAGATAGCCCCCTCCACATGCCATGTTATACGTGGGTATCTTACCCAGGTTACCCAGATGATTACCGGCGAGCAGGTTGCTTCGGAAGAGCGCTCCTGCACGTTCCGAGGAGATCCGTATCATGAAATTGTCCTTACATGGTAGACGATTCTTTAAAGCGAGAAGAGGTAAAGATTCAGGTGCTATTGGAAGACATAGGCCTACTAGAACAGTATGTTCAGGAGCTTTCTACGTTTTTTCCGCTCCCACTCTGCTTCATCAGTCCAATTGGGGTTATGTTGGAGGTCAACCCCGCGTTTGAAGAGGCTTTTGGCTACAAGTTTCATGAGCTCATAGGAGAGTCCTTAGGAAAAATTATTGAGAAAAAACAGGCGGAGAAACTCATTGCTGAAACCATAAAAAAAGGAAGCGTGAAAGCTTCCGAAATGATTCTGCGATCCAGCAAGGGCAAGGAGATGATTGTGGGAACCTACACGCAGTCTCGCATAGATGAAAAGGGAAACTTTCTCGGATTCTTTTTGGGAATGTTTGACCTTACAGATCTCAAGAAGGCAACAATTGACTCCCAAAATCTTGCAAAAACACTACAGGCAGAGCGGCAAGATCTGAGGGATGCCCAGAAAGCTCTCATGAATATGTTGGAGGACACAGATGAAGAGAGGGAGCGAGCTGAGCAAGAACGCAACAGAACTCAACTCATTATCCAAAACTTTTCCGACGGACTCATTTTGATTGGGGACAGGGGACTTGTTGAACTCATGAACCCCGAGGCGGAAAAGCTCCTGGCTGTTTCAAAGCAAGAGAGTGTTGGAAAGAAGGCCGGTACAGTTTTTCCTTTGCTTGCCGAGGTACTTTTAGATCCCGCCCCCCTATTTCGAAAAGAGTTGAAGCTTCAGTCACCCCGTGTTGTTGAGGTTACCACTATTCCTGTAGAGATGGAGGGAGGCTTGCGGCGTACACTTATGGTACTGCACGATATTACAAGAGAGAAGCAGATTGAGCAGATGAAAACGGAGTTTGTGTCTCTTGCGGCTCACCAACTGAGAACTCCGCTGTCCGCCATTAAATGGACACTCAAAATGATGCTTGATAAAGACTTGGGGCCCGTTACGAAAGATCAGGAGAATTTTTTGGGGAAAATGTATGAATCGAATGAACGCATGATTAGTCTCATTAACGATCTTCTGGATATTACGCGCATTGAAGAAGGCAGATACCTCTATAAACCGGATTTTGAGCGCATTGAAGACATTATTAAAAGTGTTGTGGATTCTTATGAAGAAGAGGCAAAACGCAAAAATATTTCTCTTGCATTGACAATCTCATCTCAAAGCCTGCCACGTGTGCTGGTTGATGGAGAGAAGATTCGCCTTGTTTTTCAGAACTTAGTAGAGAATGCGCTCCACTATACTCCCAAAAATGGCGCCATTACCGTGACGGTTACTCTAGACAAGAAGAGCAATGAAATTGAAACTGTTGTGCAGGATACCGGCATGGGTATTCCGGAAGAATACCAGAATAGAATTTTTGAAAAATTCTTCCGAGCCAATGCCGCAACAAGGGTGAATACGGAGGGATCCGGACTTGGCCTTTATCTTGTGAAAAATATCGTAGAGGCCCATGAGGGGCGCGTATGGTTTAATTCCAAGGTTAATGAGGGAACGGCGTTTCACGTTGCGCTTCCAATAAAAGCAGAGCGGGATGACATTGCTTCCAATGTGTGATAGAAAGATAGTAAGTACACAACCATGGGAAAAACAATTCTTCTCGTAGAGGACGAAAAACTTATCCAAGATCTACTCGTACGCAAGTTACTTGCGCAAGGATACCGCGTGGAGGTTGCGGGTGATGGCGAAGAAGCTCTTGAAAAGATTCGTCAGCTCCTGCCGGATCTCATTTTGCTTGATATTATTTTGCCAAAGAAAGACGGCATGGAGGTTCTAGAGCAGGTACATGGAGACAAGGTTCTCTCTCAAATTCCCGTTATCATTATCTCAAACTCAGGGCAACCCGTCGAAATTGACCGCGCCAGGGAACTGGGAGCTGTTGACTGGCTTGTGAAGGCAGAATTTGACCCTCAAGAAGTTATTGAAAAGGTGCGAGCGCAGGTTGGTTTGTAGACTAAAGGTCTTAAAAATACGAAGCAACATGGCAAAAATTCTCATTGTAGAAGACGATAAATTTCTCCGTGAACTTATTACACAAAAACTCGGGAAAGAGGGGTATGATCTTGTGGAAGGGGTTGATGGAGAAGAGGGGGTATCTCAGGCAAAAAAAGAATCTCCCGACCTTATTCTACTAGATTTGATTCTTCCGGGCATTGACGGGTTTGAAGCGCTCACACAAATAAAGGCGGATGAGAAAACGTCAAAGATTCCCGTGATTATTCTTTCTAACCTTGGGCAGAAAGATGATATTGAAAGGGGGCTTAAATTGGGAGCACAAGACTACCTCATTAAGGCGCACTTTACGCCGGGTGAAATAGTGGGCAAAATAAAATCAATCCTGGGCTCTTAAGCTTCATGGCGCTTTTTCTCTACGGACAGGACACATATCGGGTGAGGCAAGAGCTACGAGGTATTATTGCGAATCATACAAAGGAGCAGGAAAGCTCTTCTCGCATATTTCAATGGAACGGCAAAGAAGATCTTGAAGAAGATCTTTTGCGGGAACTCCGGGCAAATTCCTTATTTGGGGGTCCCGGTCTTTTTGTTATTGAGCATGTGTTTTCTCACCCAGAGGCATGCTTGTCTCTGGCTTCTTTACTGAAGGAGCCATTGCTTGTGGTTATTGTTTGCTGGGGAGATCCTCCCCGGAGTAAGCTAACCTCGGCTTTGCTGTCAAACGCCGAATGCCGTTCATTCCCCTTATTGCAAGGGTTGGCGTTGAGATCATCAGTTATTAAAGCGTTTCAAGAGCGTGGTGTGTCAGCTCCTTCCGAACTGGTTGATCTGCTTGTGGGTTCATTTGCCGATGATCCTTGGAGTATGGCGCAGGAAATCCAAAAACTCTCTCTTGCCTTGTTGGCGGGGGTGCGGGACTGGAAGCTCCTTGTTCTTTCTCAAGTCAACATAAACATATTTGAAACAATAGAAGCAATAGCCAGGAAACAAGCCCCTGTCGCTTTTGCCCGCATAGCCAAACATATGGAGAACGGAGACGATCCTCTCTACATCCTCTCTATGCTTGCGTACCAGTTCCGCCTTCTCTTAGAAGCAAAAACCAAAAAAGATGGAGTTCCACTTTCGTTTCCTCAGAGAAAGGCTTTATCTATTGCTTCTCGTTTTTCCCAGGAATCACTGAAGGATTTTTACAAGGAGATATGGGAAGCCGATACGTGCGCTAAAACAGGAAAAAGAGACTCTCTCTCAAGTCTCTTTTTCCTAGCAGGATCTATTTCTAATTAAGACGAAATTGTCACGCGGGCGAGCCGTGACTTTACTCGTGAAGCTGATGCCGGAGGAATGGCATTTTTCTTTGCAGCTTTATCTATGGCTTTGTACGCCTGAGGTAGGAGTAATGAGGCCTCTTTTGCCTTTTGTGCTGTTGCGAGGCTTCTGATACGTTTTGTAATCTCGCGGACTCGCGACTTGAGCCGTGAATTCTCGCCTCCTCTGCGAACGCTCTGGCGCAAAGCTTTCTTTGCTGATTTTGTAATAGGCATGACTTCCTATGTACCACGTTTCTGCTTTTTAATCAAGTCTCGGATAATTGCGGCCCGCTCAAAGTCAAGGTTTGCCGCGGCATTTTTCATTTCCTCCTCCATAATTTTCTTGTCTTGCAGAACACTCATTTCTTCTTCAATTCCTCCATGTTTGCGCATGAGATCCCAAGTGCGGATCTCTTTAATAATGGGTTTTGGGGTGATGCCATGCTCTTTATTGTGTTGTTCTTGTATTTTTCTCCTTCGTTCAATTTCTCGAATGGCCCGCTCCATAGATCCGGTTACCTTGTCCGCGTACAAAATAACTCTTCCCTTGGGATGTCGGGCCGCCCTTCCCATGGTTTGAATGAGTGTAACGTCATTACGCAAAAATCCTTCTTTGTCCGCGTCCAGAATGATAACCAGTGCAACCTCCGGGAGATCAAGCCCTTCCCGCAGGAGATTGATTCCCACAATGGCATCAAGATCTCCTCTGCGGAGTTTTTCCAGAATTGCGGGTCGCTCAAGTGTCTTTATATCTCCGTGCATCCATTGATTACGGATACCTCGTTCTTGAAGAACGGCGCTCGTCTCCTCCGCAAGTACTTTTGTAAGGGTGATGACAAGAGATCGATTTCCTCGCTCCTTCTCTTTTTTAACTTCTGAGACCAGGTCTTCTAGTTGTCGTTCCGTGGAGCGGATTTCAATAGTGGGCTCCAGAAGTCCTGTGGGGCGAATGAGCTGTTCGGCAATTCTTCCTTTGCTTTTCTCTCGCTCCTCTACTCCCGGAGTTGCCGATACAAATATTAGCCGAGGAGCTAAGCGCTCAAACTCTTTCTGCATGAGCGGACGGTTATCAATTGCGGACGGTAGGCGAAATCCATGTTCAATCAGCATCTGTTTTCTCGCCTTGTCTTGCACAGACATGGCACGAAGCTGAGGAAGCGTCATGTGGCTTTCATCAAGAAAGACCAGTCGGTCTTCCGGAAAGTGATCCAACAGGGTAAATGGAGGATCTTTGGGTTTTCTAAACTCCATATGCCTAGAGTAGTTTTCAATGCCATGGCAGTATCCCGATTCCTCAATCATCTCAAGGTCGTAGAGCGTTCGTTTCTCTAGGCGTTCAGCTTCCGGATGTTTTCCGTTGGATTTCAAAGTATGAACATGTTCTGCCAGTTCTTCTCGGATGCTTTGAATGGCAAGTAAAAGACGCTGTTGCGGAGTAACCCAAAACTTTGCCGGGTGGAACGAGAAATGGGCAACGAGAGCTTGCCCCTTGCCTTCCGAAATGGTGATGGCTGATATGGTGTCTTGTTCAAACTCAATGCGTACTCCGGTATTTCCGGTAACAAGAGCAACTTCAACGGTATCTCCTCGTACGCGGAACGTGCCGGGAGTCTGCTCAAGATCATTTCTTTGATACTGGAGCGCTGTAAGGCGAGCAAGTACATCTCTTCTCCCTATACTTTGTCCCACCACAAGATCCAGGGAAATTTTTCGGTAGTCTTCAGGAGAACCAATGCTATAGATGCAAGAAATGGAAGCCGCAACAATTACATCTTTTCGTTCGGCAAGGTCCTGAACCGCTCTGTGGCGCAACCGATCGATGATTTCATTTACCTTTGCGTCTTTTTCAATATAGGTGTTTGTTTGAGGGATATATGCTTCGGGCTGGTAGTAGTCGTAGTATGAGACAAAGTAGTGCACCGCGTTATCAGGGAAAAACTCCTTAAGCTCTTGGTAGAGCTGGGCCGCGAGTGTTTTATTGGGGGAAATAATGAGAGCCGGTAATTGACTACGCGAAATGACCTCGCTCATAGTGCGAGTCTTTCCGCTTCCCGTTACTCCTAATAGAACTTGGGGAGATCCGGCGTCTTCAATTCCTTTAACAAGGCGGTTAGCAGCTTGTATCTGATCCTCTGTTGGATTGAATGGTGATGATAGTCGAAACTTGGCCATATGCTTGTTATGAGGGGAAATGATTGAGAATGCAAGGATTATACGCTATGATGTCCTATGATCTCCTATCTAAAAGGAAGAGTTGTTGCAAGGCTTCGAGATGCCATTGTGGTTGACGTGGGAGGTGTTGGATATAAAGTATTTGTTGGAGATAACTCTCTTGGAGAAGACGTTGAGCTGTACTGCGCAACGCGCCTCAAAGAGCATACCATTGAGATCTATGGGTTTTCTGGTCCCGAATCCCTTGAGCTCTTTGAGATGGTAAACACAATTTCCGGCATAGGGCCAAAAGCGGCTCTTGCTATTTCTTCTCTTGGAAGCTTTGAGGAGTTGCAACGGGCTATTCGAGAGCAAGATACCGAGTACTTTGAGAAAGTGAAAGGCTTGGGAAAGAAAAAGGTTCAGAAGATTATTTTGGAGTTGACGGGACTTTTGGAGGCCGCAACTAGTCACGGGAAAGGGTTGGAACAAGACAAACAAGCTGTAAGCGCGCTTGTATCTCTTGGATTCTCCAGAAGGGAGGCTACAGAAGCCCTCTCCGATGTTCCTGGCAACATTTCTCTTGAAGAGAGAATAAAGATGGCTCTCAAACATGTCCGCCGGTAAATAGAGGCTCGCCTGGCGAGAGCACTAATCCATGCTTCATAATCCCTTTATTCTTGCGTTAGCTACACTTGTTGGCACCATTGTGGGGGCCGGCATATTTGGTATTCCCTATGCTATGACACAGAGTGGGGCTCTTATTGTTGCGGGATACTTCTTGGTGTTTGGAAGTGTTGTCTGGTTTTTGCATCTTGCGGTTGGTGAGATTGTTTTGCGCACTCCCGAACAGCACCGCCTCATTGGATATGGATCTCTCTATTTAGGAAAGCTGGGAAAGGCATTCTTTGTTTTTACAACGGTTTTTGCCGTTGTGGGGGCTCTTCTTGCATATATTGTTATTGGAGGATTTTTTCTCCAAACCCTTATGAGTTCCATTGCCTCGTTCTCTCCGTTTTTTGGTTCTCTGGTATTTTGGGGCGTCCTCTCCTTGTTTATTGTTCGCGGTATGAAACTCATTGCAATAACGGAGGTGATTATGAACACGGCCCTCTTTGTGGTTGTTGCTCTAGTTCTGGCGCTTTCGTTCAGATACGTTGAACAAGCCAATATTGTGATTGCAAACACGGAAGCCCTGCTTCTTCCATTTGGAGTAGTACTCTTTGCTCTTGTGGGATGGGCCGCTATTCCTGAGATTACAGACATTCTAAGAGACTCAAAAAACAGTAAGAAGCTGTTCTCTGTTATTGGGGTTGCAACCATTATTACGGCGCTCTTGTACTTTGTGTTTGGGTTGGCGGTGGCCGGAGTTTCCGGAGTAGCCACTTCACAAGACGCGCTCTCGGGACTTGTTCCTTTCTTGGGAAGTTCCGTGGTGGCTGTAGGCGCGTTCTTTGGCCTTCTCACAATAGCAGCTTCCTTTTTGGTGTTGGGGAACTACTTAAAGAATTCTCTGCGGTTTGATTTTGGATTTTCCTATATCCTTTCTTCTGCTGTAGCCATTCTTCTTCCGCTTATACTGTTCTTACTTGGGGCAAGAGAGTTTGTGGAGATCATTGCTTTGGTTGGGGGAGTGGCTCTTGGACTAGAAGGAGTTGGTATTCTCTGGCTCTTGCGCGCAGCTAAGCAAAAGGGGGCAAGAACCCCCGAGTACTCCCTCCCATCTTCCCCTATTCTTTTTCTTGGCGCTGGACTCTTGTTGGGATTTGGAGTATTGGTAGAGTTATTGCTTTAATACACTATGACCTGGGATATTTTCATTACCATTCTCTTTATTATTGGGGCATTCCTGCTTTGGATGTATGCTGCCGATCTCATGTCCCTTCTTGTTATTCCTGAAATTAGGTGGTAGCCATGACACCTATTGAAAGGCGAAAAGAAAAATATGGATATGAAATTGACGGACTGTGGATGCCAAGGGTAACCGCCATCACATCCATTGTTCTTACAGACCACCTTCTTCACTACTATGCGCGACATAGGAGCTTTTCCGACGTGCGGGAGCGTCTTTTAAACTCTGCTCGTTGGGGAACAAGGTTGCACGAAGCCATCGCCAACATCCTCCGAGGTGAGAAGTGTACGGAGGATCCTGAGATTGCTCCTTCTTTGGAATCTTTTCTTCAGTGGAAGAACGAGTACAAGGTGAAGGTGCTTTCCCCAAAAGACAGTATTGAGAAACGGGTGGTTGACCGCGAGTTTTGGTATGCCGGCACAGTTGATGTTATTGCTGAAATAAATGGGGTGCGCGGAGTGCTGGATATTAAGACAGGAAACGGCATTTGGGAAACATACTCATTGCAGACAGCGGCATATCTGAGGGCGTATAATTTGCAGGAAAAAAAGAAATGTGAAACAAGGTGGATCCTCAGGGTGGATCAGTATCGAGAGTGCCTTGGATGCCTGGCGCAAAAGAGAGAGAAGGATGGTCGGGCGAGTGTGCGGGGAGGGAAGCGCTTCTGTAATCATCAGTGGGGTCCCGCAGTTGGGGCAACAGAATTCCAGCGGTTGGACAACGAGAAAGAAGATGTTGAAGCATTTCTTGCCGCGCAAGAATTATGGGAGTGGTGCAATAGAGACTGGATCTCTCGGATTCCAAATCACGCAAAGCGCGCCTGAGGGTTACTCCTCAAGTTTTTTTGAAGGAAGGAGCGCTTCCTGCTCCTCTTTCTTTGCGGAGAGTGCCCCTATTCTTTTCTTTGCGTCTGTTTCTTGTTGCTCGGCAATGCGGAGTTTAGAGACAAGCATTTCGGTCTCCTTGTCTATATGGCGTTTTTGGTTTTGTTTCTCCCAAGCTTCCTGCTCCACAGATCTTCTCTCAATCTCTTTGTCCCATCGTTGCTGTTCAATGGTTTTTCTCACATCGGGATCTTTTGCCTCCTGCTCCTCTTTTTCTATTTTGAGGAGAGTTTCTTTTAGAGAAAAATTCTTTTCTTGCAAAAGAGCAAGCTCGTGACCCACCTCTTCTTGTTGCTGGCGTATAGTATCGGTTTTTTCCTTTTGGGATTGGCGCTCCACCTGAATTTCTTTTAGACTCTGCTCTTCTTCCACTAATCGTTCCCGCAATGCCTCCAGTTCCTTTTTTGCTTTTAGGCGCTCGCCTTGCTTTAGTAGTGCCTGCTCCTGGGTTGCAATTTCCGCAATGCGCCCCTGTATGTTCGCAAGATCTTGCTGGATGTTGTGCATTTTGTCTTCAACACCCCATCGCTCTTGCTCAACGGCGCGTCGCTCATCTTCTGCCTTCCATCTTTGCTCCATGAGCTCTCGCGACTCTTCCCCGGAAACTGCCTGCTCTTTTTCAAGCTTCTGTTTCTTCTCTTCGGTTTCTTTCTCTCTTGCAAGAATTGGAGAGAGTTCTTGTGCTTGCAATGCATCCAAAAGGGACTGGAGCCTCTCCTTTTCATTTTCTAATGGTTCCCATTCTTCTGCTACTCTGCGCAATGCCTGTGTTATCTCCTGGGCGCTTAGAGGTGCCTGCTCGGCAAAAGAGGGATCTTTTCCAGTATCGGTATTCTGCGAAACTTCTTGAACAACATCATCTTTGCTCTCACTTGGTATGTCAGTGACAGGGGACTCTGTAATCTCTTTTTCTTTTTCAGGTTTTGGTTCTTGAAAATCTCTTTCTATGTTATCCACTCCTTTTGTCTGAAGGCGTGCAATATCCTTTCTCATTGTGTGCACCTTTTCTGGCTGAAAAGGAGTTTCCTCTTCGAGCTCTTTTAGTTTAAAAACCTCCGGATCAGAATTTGTGCCTCCTCCTTTATTTAGTTCCATAGAATATTTGGATGATTTTTCATGTTGTTTGAAAATCATACCATTCAACAAGTGTTTGCGCAAAAAGGATCCCTTGACAGAAACATCTGTGGGAGTACAATGGAGCATACAAAGAAAATACATGAGACAGATGATATTGCAAGCATTAGATACAACAGTGGAGCAGCGGGGTTCCTTTTTGGGAGGCGTTTATACTATTTGCAAAAAAGTTACACGCGCCGGATGCATTGAATAAGAAGTTTCGGGAAATCAGAGAAAATTCAATGCATCTGGCCACCACACGGCCAGATTTTTATAACACTTTATGGAAGAAAAAAGATACTATCTCACCAAAGCGGGGCTGGATCGCATACAGAAGGAATACCAGGACCTCCTTGTGTTTAAGAAGCAAAAAACAATGGAAGATGTCCCGAACATTCTGCAATCAGAGGATATAAATTCAGAGTACCTGGTATACCAAGAAGACCTTCATCTGCTTGAGGCTAAGATTGTTGAGTATGGTCACATTCTCAAGCACGTGAATATCATAATGAAGCCCACAAAAGACAAACAGGGAGAAGTGTTCATGGGAGCTACCGTAGAGTTGGTAGATGAGTCAGACGGTTCAATTAACGAGTATACGGTTCTTGGCACGCTGGAGGCAAATCCCATGGAAGGCAGAATTTCTTCCGAATCACCCGTAGGAATGCAGTTGCTTGGCAAGAAGATTGGGGAGAAGGTAACAATTAACTCTCCTATTGAGGTAGTGTACCGTGTCCGGCAGATTCGTTATTAGGTTGGCAAAGAGGGGAATTTAACATATAGTACGGCTATAGAAGCCGTACTATTTTTGTTATATGAACACAGAGCCTAACGCCCTGCTTGAGTTTTTTTTGCATATCTCTACTCTCAACTCTACACCCAGGACGGGATGGTTATGGCGTGGGGTAAAAAATCCTGAGACAATAGCGGAGCACTGTTTTAGAACAGCATTTTTTGCGTGGGTACTAGGGTCAAAAACAAATCTTGGCCAAGAAAAGCTTCTCCCCATGGTTCTTACACATGAATTATGCGAAGTATATGCAGGAGACATGACGCCGTATTACGATATTGCGCCGGAAGACGGACAAGAGAAGCAGGAGATGCTTCGGAGGTGGATTCGTCTATCTCAGAAAGAAAAGAAATCTCTTTCGAAAAAAAAATTTGAAATTGAAAAGGAGGGAATGGAGAAAGTTATTGGTCCTCTCTCCGCTCGCCTTCGCGCAAGAATTATGTCTCATTGGCTTGAGTACGAAACAAACGCATTGCAAGGGGGAAGTTTTGTGTATCAAATTGATAAGATAGAGGCGCTTCTGCAGGCAATTGAATACTTTGGACCTCAAAACAAAACATTTCTTGTAGGGTGGTGGGAGAGCATAGAAGAGGTGGCGAGCCACCCAGTGCTCCTGAAGTTTTTAAAGACCATTGAGCATAAGTTGTACTATCAAAAAGATACGGACATGGATGGGGAACTCGCCTTTCTTATTGAGGTGGGTAAGCTCAAGCGCATGCCGTGGAAAGAATGGGAAAGAGTTGGTGTAAAATATCCCGATTCCATAGCAAATCATGTGTTTTCCCATGCCCTTATGTCGTGGGTATTTTCTTGGGAAGTCGGAGGTATTCTCAATAGAGAGCGAATCATAAAGATGTGTCTTGCTCAGCGCTTATGTCGTACCACGCTGAACGGAGGAGATGTATTCTATGATGGTCCGCTTGTGAATAGACAATGGATTCGCTCGTCAACAGAGGAGAAACAGGCAAAGAGTGAAGAGCGATACCAGCAAGAAGAGAAAGTTCTCAAAACCATAGTTGCCACACTAGATGATTCTTTGCAAAAAGAGATATTGTCTTGCAAGAAGGAATATGCGGAAAACAAAACCTCAGAAGCTCGTTTTGTAAACCAGGTTTATGTGCTTGAAGTTCTCTTGCGAGCATTTCAGTATAAAGAGGAAGACAAGAGCTTTAACCTTAAGCCGTGGTGGGAGTGGGCATCGGAGTCTATAGATAATCCTGTTTTTGCAAAATTTATGGACGCAATGGATAAGAGATTCTCGGTTTCGTGAGATACGAGGAATACCTGCGGATATCCCCATTTTCTTGTACTCTTGTGAGCATTGGGGCGTCTGCTACAATGAGAACATGACTCCATTTGAAGATTGTGTGTATAAGGAAGCGGCAACCATTCCTTTGGGGAAGGTGAGAACATATAAAGATATTGCAAAAGCAATAGGGTTTCCTCGCGCGGCGCGCGCGGTGGGAAACGCGTTGCATAAGAACAAGAACCCCCAAGTTCCCTGCCACCGGGTGGTGCGGTCCAATGGCGTGATTGGAGGGTTTCGGTATGGGTCCGCAAAAAAGAAAACCCTCCTGCAAAAGGAGGGAGTTCTTGTTTCAGGCAACAAGGTTGTATCTACGAGAGAAGGCCGGTCTCCTGAATAATCTTCTTAAATGCTTGTGGCTGTTCCTTGGCGAGTGTGGAAAGGATTTTTCTGTCTATTCCAATATTCTTTTTCCTTATTGCCGAAGCAAACACGCTATAGGAAATGTTGTGTTCCCGTAGGGCGGCATTAATCTGGGTGAGCCACATTTGGCGGAATACTCGTTTTTTTGTTTTTCGGTCTCGGAACGCGTGGCGCCAAGCGTGAGAAAGCGCGTCTTTGGCAAGCTTGTACTTGGTATTTCTCTTAAACCGAAAACCTTTTGTCTGGGCCAAGACGTTCTTTCGGCGCTTATTCGCTGTTGTTCCTCTCTTTACGCGTGCCATATTATTTTGTCATTAACTTTCTCATTTTCTTTGTTTCGGGAACAGAGAGGGTTACCCACGAGCGTTTTTGACGCTTCTGCTTTCCTGTCATTTTCATGCGATTATGGTCCTGCCCTGTTGCTCTGCGCAAAATCTTTCCCGTTCTGGTAAGGCGGAATCTTTGTGATATGGATTTTCGTGTCTTGAGCTTTGGCATATTATTTTTTTGAAATGATGGCGGAGAGTCCTCTGGGTTCCTGCTTTATTTCTCGCTCTATTTTGATAGGAAGCTGTTCTTCAAGAAGTTGAATAAAGAGTTTTGCTTTTTCCGAGGCAAACTCTCCGTGAGCTTTCTGGCGCCCTCGCAAGGGGAGTGTTACTCGTAGGCTATATCCTTTTTGCAGAAATTTGATTGACTGCTTGAGGCGGGTATTCATGTCATGTGGAGAGATGCCATATGTCAGCCGTATTTCTTTCTGCTCTCCCACAACCTGCTTCTTTGTGCCCTTATCCTTCTTCTCTTGTATGTAAAGGTATTTTCCGTACTCTCCGAATTTGCAAACAGGAGGGTCTACTTTCTCGGTAACCTGAATGAGATCGTATCCTTTGTCCTGCGCCTGCTGAATGGCGTCCTGCAGAGACATGACTCCGAGCTGTTGCCCTGTATCGTCAACAACGCGCACTTCGCGTGCTCGGATATTATGATTTGCGAGGATTCTTTTTTGCAATGTATAAACCGTTAGTGTGGAGGTGACGGGAATTGAACCCGTGTGCAGAACATTCCCTTATCCCGACTCTTCAAGCGTAGCCTCGTGAAAAGATAAGGAAACAGGATATTCTCACGAGGCAAAGATCCTGTACCTCTAATTCCTTTTGGTGTCGGTAGCGCCCTTGGAATTAAGAAGGGCGTTTACCCAATCTCAATAATTGACACCCGGGTTCCCCTATTGAGAATGAGGGATCGGATGGCCCACGAAATTACGCGTAGGCGAGTTCCCGCTGAGGGGAAAATACGTTAGCATGTATGATGCTCTGGTTGTTTTACGAGTTCCCAGAACTCGGCTTGCACGGGGAAGGTACAATTCTGTCGAAGCCGTTCACCCCCGCTTTAGTGCTCTTTCTATCTCTCGTTGCGTCTCTCGTTCTTTAATCTTTTCCCGCTTATCATGTTCTTTCTTGCCCCGAGAGATGCCGCACTCCAGCTTGAGGATGCCACGGGAGCTAGTATATACTCGTAATGGCACAATAGTCAACCCCCGTTCCTTGGAAAGGCCAACGAGCCGGGCAATCTCACGCTTGTTTAAAAGAAGCTTTCTGATGCGCTGAGGGTCATAGTCTTCCGGAGTATTTTTGGCCTGGTACGGAGAAATCTGGCTTCCAATAAGAACGGGTGCTCCTTTTTGAATAATAACGTGAGATCCTGTGATCTGCATTCGTCCCAGTTTTGCGGCTTTTACCTCAAATCCTTTCAATACCAACCCTGCCTCAATTGTTTCAAGGATTTCATAATCAAAACGAGCTCTTCTATTTTCGGATAGCGGTTTCATGCGCTCTCAGTGTATCATACTGCCAAAACTTAGTCTCGGTAAGGTGTGGATAACTTACCGAGACTAAGTTTTCTCAAAATAGAAAGACCGGATATGGGAATACCCGGCCTCTTAACTGTTGCTACTTCTGTTTCAGTCGAATTCCTTGCGATTCAAGGAAGTCTTCAAGTTCCCTTAAGGGAAGATCTCCCTCAATAGTCACCGGACGGAAGTAGGTTACTATATACCCATTCTTTTTTACTTGCTCAACTGCAGCTACCCCCTCAAATGCCTCTCGAATGTCTCGATGGGCAAGCCCTAAAGCCATGTGATGAGCCACCTGAACGGTGGGGCACCGAGAGTCAATGATCTTGACATTGGGTGCGCTGGCGATATTGATGACCGCCCCCTTCCAAGGCTCTTTCTCTACTTCTGCGAAGACGATTCTCTCACCAAAAGACAAGAGCTTCGACCAAGTGGTTCGGATCTGACAAAACGTGGTGCAAGGGCTCATTCACAATTCCCCCTCAATTAGAATTGCTTGCATCATATGGAACTGCCTGCATCATACTCAGAACTATCTCTGTGTCAATCTCTCACCCCTATATTCTTGAAGGAGAGTTGCTTTCACGCTACACTTCCAATATGGCAACAAATATTGTGCAAGAATTAAGAACGGCCATTACAAACACAGTTACTTCTCTTATGGAGGAGGGGGTGCTGGGGCAATCAGAAATCCCTGATTTTACCGTGCACTATCCCGAAGCAAAGGGGCGCGGGGATTTTGCGTCTAATATTTCTCTGCGCCTTGCTAGAGAGATGAACGGAAGCGCTCTTGAAATTGCGGGAGCGATTGCGAGTCTTTTGCAAAAGAATTTTCCTCATATTATTGAAAAAGCGGAGGCTGTGTCTCCCGGGTTTGTAAATATAGCTCTTTCTTCCAGCCTCTTTTTACAAGAGATGCATGAAATTCTAAGACAGGGCGATGCGTATGGTTCACAGCACATTGGAAAGACAATGGTAATTGAATACTCTAGTCCAAATATTGCAAAATCCTTTGGGATTGGGCATCTAAGATCAACCATTATTGGGCAGGCGTTGAGAAATGTCTACGAGTTCTTGGGATGGAAGTGTATTGGCATCAATCATCTTGGAGACTGGGGAACCCCGTACGGAAAGCTGATCACGCAGATCAAAAAACATATACTGGGAGAGCAGAGTGCAGCGCAGAACAAAAATATTCTCAAAAATCTTTCGGTGCAAGATTTAGAACGCCTCTATGTTTCTTTTGGGAAGGAGGCGGAAGAGAATCCCGAGATGCAGGAAGAGGCTCGTTTATGGTTTTCAAAGCTTGAGCAAGGAGACCATGAGGCGCGTCTCATTTGGGAAGAGGCACGAGAAGTGAGTCTGCGAGAGTTTCAACGCATGTATGATCTGCTTGATGTTCGGATTGAAAACGTGATGGGGGAGAGTTTTTACGAGAAGATGCTTGCAGATATTGTGGAGGAGGTTAAAGAGAAGGGATTTGCAAAAGAAAGCCAGGGAGCGCTCATTATGGAGTTTCCGGAGGAAAAAGGTATTTCTCCCGCCATGCTGCGAAAATCTGATGGAGCGTCCACCTACTTTACAAGAGATCTCGCGGCTCTTCGATATCGCTCCAATCAATGGAGTCCCAATATGCTTGTGGTGGAAACGGGTATGGAGCAGGCACTGCACTTCCGTCAGGTGTTTTGTGCAGGAATGTTACTGGGCTGGACGGAAGGAATAACGCTCTCTCATGTGGGGCATGGTTTATACCGCTCTCAAGACGGAAAGTTTTCAACCAGAGAGGGAAAGACCATTCATTTGGAAAAGGTGTTGGAAGAAGCCGTGTCTCGAGCAAAAATTATGCTGGAAGCATCGGGCACCATGCCAGACTTCACAGAAGAAGAAAAGCAAGAAGTCTCCGCTATTGTGGGCATTGGAGGAGTGAAGTACAACGATCTTTCTCAGCACCCCAAAAAGGACATTGTTTTTTCATGGGACAAGATTCTAAATCTCAAGGGAGATTCCGCCGCATACATTCAGTATACGTATGCTCGATGCGAGAGCATTATGAAAAAATCAAATTTTCTCGCTACGCGAGATCTGGCAAAGCCAGACAAAACTCAAGATATTTCAGAAGAAGAAAGGAATATTCTCGCATTACTGCACCGCTTCCCTTCTGTTGTGGAGCAGGCAGCCTCCCAGCTCTCCCCCCATTTTATCGCTTCCTTTGCCTTGGATCTTGCGAGGCGGTACAACGCTTTTTACGCCAATCACTCTGTTTTGCAGGCAGAAAAAGAAGAGGAGAAAGAGTTTCGCCTTGCTCTAACAAAAGCTACAGCCCAGCTTTTGAAATCTTGTCTTTGCTTGTTGGGTATTCAAGCCCCGGAACGCATGTAGAAATTGCGCAACATTTTTCTGCCTTGATAGGCAACATTATGCTCATGTGCGTTGAAAGGCGAGCTCAAAGGTGATAAGTTGAGGCATATGGAAGAAAAATCCGAACGCGCAGAGAAAGAAGAAGCGGTTCTCCAATTTTGGAAGGAGAATGGCATTTTTGAAAAAACCTTGGAGAAAAAGGCTTCCAAAGGTGATTTTGTGTTTTATGACGGCCCTCCCTTTGCCACGGGGCTTCCGCATGCGGGGAGCCTCCTCTCTTCTGTTATTAAAGATGTTGTTCCTCGATATAAAACAATGAGGGGATACCATGTGAGAAGGCGCTGGGGGTGGGACTGCCACGGCTTGCCGATTGAGAACATGGTTGAAAAGGAACTGGGAATTAAAGATAAAACCGAAATAGAGGGAAAGGTTGGTATAAAGACCTTTAATGAGGCATGTCGCGCGGCCGTATTGCGCTACGCTCATGAGTGGAAGCGGTATGTTGATCGCGTGGGGAGGTGGGTTGAGTACGACAATGCGTACAAAACCATGGACAACTCTTACATTGAGAGCGTGTGGTACGCGCTCAAAACAATGCATGAGAAAGGACTTTTGTACGAGGGCCGAAAGGTGCTCTTGTACTGCCCTCATTGCCAAACTCCAATCGCAAAAGCAGAAGTTGCAATGGACAACAGTTATCAAGACATTACCGAAGAGTCGGTTGTTGCGGAGTTTCGCCTGAAGGGAGAAAAGAATATCTCTCTCCTTGCGTGGACAACTACACCATGGACACTGCCCGGAAACGTGGCTTTGGCGGTAGGAAAGAACATTGACTATGTTGAAATTGAAAAGAAAGACATGGGCAAGGGTGATCTTGTTCGGTTTATTTTGGCAAAAGACAGGCTACAAGACATATTTGGCGGGAGTGAGTACCAGATTGTGCGCGAAATGAAGGGTAAAGATCTTGTTGGACTTGAGTACGAGCCGTTGTATAAGGTTCAGGCGGTTGTAGAGAGCGGAAAAAAAGCCTGGTACGTTACGGAGGCGGATTTTGTAACAACAGAAGATGGGACGGGCATTGTCCATACAGCCGTTATCTATGGAGAAGATGACTATGCTCTAGGTCTTTCACTTGATCTGCCCATGGTTCCGCTTCTTGATGCGGCGGGACACTTTAATGAAAAAGCTCCCGAGCTTATCCATGGGCAGTATTTTAAGAAGGCGGAGAAGCTGATCAAAGAAGATCTGGAAAAGAGAAGTCTGCTGTTTGAGAAGCGCCATCATACGCACTCATATCCACATTGTCATCGTTGTGGAACCGCTCTTCTGTATAACGCAATTTCTTCTTGGTTTCTCAATATCCAGAAGGTGAAAGATAAAATGATTGAGTTGAATGAGAATATTAACTGGGTGCCAGACCACCTCAAACACGGAAGGTTCTTGAATATTGTGGAGAATGCTCCCGACTGGACAATCTCCCGCAACCGTTATTGGGCTTCCCCGCTTCCTATTTGGAAAGACGAGAAGGGGAAGGTGTATGTCATTGGCTCTGTTGAGGAACTGAAACGGCGCACCAAAACCAATGGCAACAAGTTTATCTTTGTGCGTCACGGTGAAGCTGAGCACAATACGCAAGGCATTTGCACAAGCGATCCCGCGGGAGAGTACCATCTTACCGAAACAGGAAGATCTGAAGTAAAAAAAGCGGCGGAAACAATAAGGAGCGCGGATTTTGTATACTCATCTCCGTTTGTGCGTACAAGAGAGACGGCGGATATTATAGCTCCCATAGTAGGAGTTGGAGAAGTTGCAGAGGACGCGAGATTGGGAGAACTCAACTGGGGAGAATTTGAGGGGAAGCATTTTAGCAAATACCTTGAGTATGAAAAGAAGAATATTCGCTCCTATGATACTCCTCTTCCCGGAGGAGAAAGTTACCTTGATGCCAAAAAAAGATTTGGAGAATTTCTCTATGAAACGGATCTCAAACATCAGGGTAAAACTATTGTTGTGGTTACACATGGCATAGGTATTGAGGTTGTTTCTGCAATTATGGAAGGAGCAGACATGGAAAGATCCAAAGAAATTATAGATACCATCTCTGTAAATACAGGAGATGCGTTGGAATACGAGTTTGTTCCGCTTCCTCATAACGACAATTACGAGCTCGATTTACACCGCCCATACATTGACGAGATAGAGCTTGTATCAGAAGACGGCAAGCCCTTGCAAAGGATTCCGGAAGTGATTGACGGTTGGGTTGAATCTGCCTCCATGCCATTTGCCGAGTACCATTATCCCTTTGAGAACAAAGAGGTGTTTGAGTTGCGCTTTCCGGGAGATTTTGTGGCAGAGTATATTGCCCAGACACGCACCTGGTTTTACTACATGCATAGTGTGGCTGTTATGCTGTTTAATAATGTTGCGTTTAAGAACGTGGTTTCAACGGGAAATATTTTGGCCCAAGACGGATCAAAAATGAGCAAATCAAAAGGAAATTACACAGACCCTCTGGTTCTCCTTGATCGTGTTGGGGCGGATGCGTTTCGGTATTACCTTATGAGTAGTGTGGTTATGCAGTCTGAAGATATGCTTTTTAAAGATGAAGAAGTCAAAGAGATTAGAAACCGGCTCATCACTATTCTCGAAAACACCCTCCATTTCTATGAGTTGTATGTGGGAGATGCTGGGGTGAAGCGCGAGTTTGAGGCTTCTCACGTGCTGGATTCTTGGATTATTGCACGTCTCCACCAACTTATACGAGAGGTTACTGTGGCAATGGAGGCATACGATATGGTGCGCGCCACCCGTCCTCTACGCGACTTTGTTTCCGACTTTTCTACCTGGTACATTAGGCGCTCCCGAGACAGGTTTAAGGGGGATGATATCAACGACAGAGAGCTGGCTTTGGCAACAACTCACTACGTGTTTAAGGAGTTCTCTAAGCTCATTGCTCCCACCATGCCTTTCATTGCGGAGGAGATATACCAAAAGGTACGGAATGTAGAAGATCCTTTAAGTGTGCATCTTGATACTTGGCCGGAGGGAGGAGAGGTAGATGGAGATGCTATAGAATCAATGAGGGAAGTCAGGAAGCTTTCTTCCCTTGCACTAGAAGCTCGCTCAAAAGCCGGCATAAAGGTGCGCCAACCTTTGCCTTCCCTTACTATCCTAAAGAATCTTCCAAAAGATCTTCTCTCTCTTGTACAAGAGGAGGTAAATGTGAAGGAGATTCTTGTTGATGAGGAGCAGACAGAATCTGTTGTTTTAAACACAGTTATTACCCAAGAGCTTAAAGAAGAGGGAATGATCCGAGAACTCATCAGGCATATTCAGGAGCTTCGCCGAGAGGCGGGTCTTGTGCCGGCAGATAGAGTGGTGCTCTTGTACTCGGGAGACGAGAGTCTCTTGCGCCTTATTGAAAAACACGCGGAAGAAATTTGCAAAGCATCGGGGCTCAAAAACATTCTCATGCAAGAAAGCGGAGAAGGAAAAAGGGTTGTTATAGACAACGGAACAATTTCTCTCTCAATAGTAAAGTCTTAGCTGGTATGGCGCTCCACTATCGCGCAGACGCTATTGTTCTCTCCAAGGAGAACAGGGGAGAGGCAGATCAGCTCATCTCTCTCTTGACTCAGCATATGGGGATTGTGCGGGTTCATGCAATTTCTTCCCGCAAACTCACGTCTAAGCTTCGGGGAGGAGTGAGTCTTTTTTCATCCACCGCCATTGAGTTTGTACAGGGGAGAAGAAAAACTCTGGTAGAAGCCCGAACGCTTGAGGCGAGAGAGGCTGTACTACGGGATCTGTCTAAAATGCGGGTGGCGTTGCGGGTAGCGGAAACCGTTTTGGCTCTCTGTCACGATCAAGACCCCGACATAAGGATATACGTGCTGGTACAAGAAACACTAGACGCAATAGAAAGAACCTCGCGAGAACGCACTCCTCTCTTGTACTACGCGTTTTTCTGGAAATTTATGGATGTATTGGGCTATGGTCCAGATAATGAGACGATTCACCCCGAAATTAGGCATACAGTGCGATATATGCGTGCATGCGGCATGGAAGATGTTGGGAATTTTCCCGTATCTCTCAAGGAGCGCGCCCTTCTAAACCTGGCATGTAGGAGATCTTTCCTAAGTATTCCCCGTTCCTAGGACCTTTATTTTATCCTCAAAATGTGCAAGAGTGGGGGTATATATGAAAAAGACTGTCCTCTTACTTCTTATCCTCCTGGGATGTGCTCTGATCTATGGCATCTGGTCATGGCAGAAGAACTCTTACTCCACAGATTCTCTGCGCCTTGAAATTGTGGCTCCTTCAGAAGCCGAGGTAGGGGAAGATATTGTGTTTGCTGTGCGTTTTAAGAATAACGGAGATGTGCGACTGGAAGATCCCATTCTCATTCTTGAGCTACCGCATGGATCCGTTCTCATTGATGGAACGAGAGCGAGAATTACGCGCCAACTAGAAGCCATTCCTCCCGGTCGTGAAGAAACAATGCAGTTCAACGTCCGTTTGTTTGGAAAGGAACAGGAGCTGAAAGAAGCAAGAGCTCAGCTTCGATATCGTCCCGCGGGATTGAGCGCAACGTATGAATCTGAAACAACAGCAACTGTCTTGTTGAGTTCAGTTCCTCTAAATCTTGATTTTGATCTTCCCTCTCGCGTGGAATCCAGTCAGAAGTTTGATTTTCGACTCAATTACTTTTCACGATCAAGCATTGCTCTCACAGATTTACGGTTAATAGTGGAGTATCCCGCGGGATTTTCCACGTTTGATATGCGCCCCCCTTCCCTTGGATTGGGGGAATGGAATATTGGTGTATTGAGTCCGGCGGAAGGAGGGAGAATAACAGGAGAGGGTATTCTACGGGGAGAGGTGGGAGCATCTGGAGTTTTTCGTGCAAAGCTTGGCATGTGGACGGGCGGAGAATTTATTCTTCTCAAGGAAGTGGTTAAGACAATAGAAATTGTGCGTCCCCGCCTCCATATTTCTCAAGCTATCAACGGGCAGGTTCGCGATGTTATTGCACAAGGAGAGCTTCTGCATTACGAGGTATTTTTTCGAAACGTGGCGGATAAGCCACTGGAAGATCTCTTCTTGGTGGTGCACTTGGAAGGAGATGCCTTTGATCGGGACTCGGTAAACGTTCTTGGGGGAACATATTCTCCAGAAACGCTTTCTCTCGCATGGGAAGCCAAAGATCACTCCTTTCTTCGTAAACTCTTTCCGGGAGAACAGGGAAAAGTTGAATTTTGGGTTCGATCCAAAGAGAATTTAGAGCAGAATCAGACGCTTCGCACACGCGTTTTGCTCTCCGATGTGCATGGAGACTTTACCGTGAAAGTACAGTCAGTACCCGAGGTGAGTCAGACAGCTTCGTTTGAAGACAAAACATTTGAAAATATGGGATCCCTCCCCCTTCGCGTTGGAGAAGAAACAACTATGACTATTTTTTGGCAGGCCGTGGCTGGAGCAAATGTTTTGGAAGAAACAAGAATGCGGGCCGTTCTGCCTGAGAATGTTGAGCTTACAGGGAAGGTGTCACCTTTGGGAGCTTCGCTTACTTTTGATCCGTCTTCAAGAGAAGTGGTTTGGAGTATTGGAACTATGACATCAAGAGAAAAGAGATCTCTTGCATTTCAGGTTGTGTTTTCTCCCACTCAAAACCAACAGGGAAGAGGAGTTACGCTCATTGAGTCTTTGACGTTGACATCGGAGGACTCTTTTACGGGACAGCGGGCCTCAGCGCAAGGTTCTGATATTTCAACAAGCACGCTTGGAGAAGATGGCATAGTAAAATAGCAATATGAAAGAAGATATGCAACGCATCATTTCGTTTTCCAAACGCAGAGGATTTATCTACCCGTCTTCCGAGATCTACGGAGGGCTTGCAAATGCCTATGATTACGGCCCCTTGGGAGTGGAGCTTATGGCAAATATCAAAGAGCTGTGGTGGAAAACCTTTGTTCGTTCAAAACCCGATATTGTGGGCTTAGACACTTCTATTCTCATGAGTCCCCGAGTGTGGGAGGCCTCAGGACATACCAAGAGCTTTGCTGATGTTATGGTAGATTGCAGGGAATGCCAGCTCAGAACGCGAGCTGACCATTTAATAGAAGATTATCTCAGCTCGGCGAAAAAGGAAGAAAAAGTAGAGGGCAAGAGTACACAAGAGCTTTCGGAGATCATTAGCTCTCATAAAATTCCTTGCCCCAACTGCGGGAAGCACAACTGGACCGAAGCGAGAATGTTTAACCAGTTGTTTGAAACACGCATTGGTATTCTGCCCGAGTCTCAATCTCTGGCCTACTTGCGCGGAGAGATTGCGCAGGGCATGTTTGTAAACTTCAAAAATGTGACAGATTCCTTTCGGGTTATAAACCCAAATTTGGAGTATGGACTTCCATTTGGTATTGCTCAGTCCGGCAAGGCGTTTCGAAACGAGATAACCAAAGGCCAGCTTACATTCCGAACGCTGGAATTTAATCTTGCTGAAATTGAGTACTTCTTTAATCCCCAGGTAACTGATTGGCGGGAACTTTTTGCGTTTTGGAAACGAGAAATAGAGCACTGGACGCACAATATCCTCAAAATTTCCCAAGATCATGTGCGATGGCGTCCTCAGACGGAGGATGAACGGGCGCACTACTCAACTCATACCGAAGATATGGATTATGGATTTCCCTTTGGTATGAAAGAGACGTACGCGCTTGCGTACAGAACCGATTATGACCTGCGGAATCACATGGAAAAATCAGGACAAGATTTGCGGTTTGAAGATCCAAAAACCGGAGAAAAGATCACTCCCCATGTCTTGGAACCCACGTTTGGTTTGGACAGAACACTCCTGGCTCTTTTGTCGGAACACTATGAAGAGGGAGAGCGGAATATTCTCCATCTTCCTTTTAGTCTTGCTCCCTTTAAGGTGGCAGTATTTCCGCTCATGGGTAACAAGCCGGAACTCATTGAAAAAGCTCGAGAAATATTTGGACAACTTTCTCCTTTTATGTCCGTAGCATGGGATGCCAGAGGCAATGTGGGAAAGCGGTACTACGCGCAAGATGAAATTGGTACCCCTCTTTGTGTGACGGTAGACTATACAACGCTTGAGGATGGCACGGTAACGGTGCGAAACCGAGACACCGCGGAGCAGGTCCGTGTGCATGCTGCAAATCTCCGGCAGACCATTGATCATATGTCCCTTAGTCTGTGAACTGTATGATTGAAGAGAAGAAGCTCTCTAATGGCCTGCGCGTGATTACAGCGCCTCGAGAAAATACGGACTCTGTTACGGTGCTTGTACTGGTGGGAGCCGGAGTAAAGCATGAAGAGAAGCGTGTTTCCGGAATATCCCATTTTCTTGAGCACATGTTGTTTAAGGGAACAACAAATCTTCCCACTCCGCTTGCCGTTGCAGACGTTATTGATCGCGTTGGAGGGGTCTGCAACGCGTTTACGGGAGAAGAATATACGGGGTACTACGCAAAGGTGGACCATAAGCACATTGACCTTGCTCTTGAATGGGTCTCCGATATTTTTCTCCACTCCACATTTCCTCTTCCCGAGATTCGCCGAGAGAAAGGCGTTGTTATAGAAGAGATGCATATGCAGCATGATGATCCAAGGGATTGGATTCACATGCTTTGGTATTCTCTTCTGTATGGAGATCAGCCGGCAGGTTGGAATATTCTTGGAACAGAAAAGAGTGTCTCTGAGCTTTCACGGAAAGATATTCTCTCTTACAAGGACGCGTGGTATGTTCCTTCCAATACGGTGGTTTGTGTGGCGGGGAGAATAGAGCCTTCTTATGTCTTCCGCACAGTGAAGCGATTGTTTGGAGGTATGGAACCGTCTCCTTTAGCTCCCTCTATTCTTACGCAAGAGAAGCAGGTGGCTCCTGCGGTGCTTCTGGAATTCCGAGAGAGCGCGCAAACGCATATTGCGCTTGGGGTTAGAGCTTTTGGTCTTTTAGATGAGCGAAAATATGGAGGAATGCTCATGGCCACTATTCTTGGAGGTATGATGAGTTCACGGTTGTTTATTACTATTCGAGAAAAACTTGGACTGGCTTACTCCGTTTCTACCTCATGTGAGATGGATACGGATGTGGGGTTTCTTTCTACCATGGCCGGAATAAAAAATGAGGGGGTAGAGAAGGTGGTGCAGGTAATTCTCAAGGAGTACAAAAGAATGACGGAAGAGGTTGTCTCTCCCGGAGATTTGCAAAAAATAAAGGATCATGAAATTGGGAAGATGACGCTCCAGCTTGAATCTTCTAGCTCCTTTGCGCACTTTCTGGCCACGCAGGAACTTCTTGAGGGGCGCATCCTGACACCTGAAGACGTGTATGGTATGATAAAGAATGTTCGGGGAAGCGATATTCGGCGCGTGGCTCAAGACATTTTTCGAAATGATCGTTTAAATCTTGCTATTTTAGGGCCCTTGAAAAGCGAAAAACCGTTTCGGAACATCCTTCATTTATGACAGAACAGCACAATATTTTGGATATTTCCTGGGCAACCATTGTGAAGTTTGCCGTAGCGGCTTTTGTGCTGTACTCTCTCTTTCTCACAAAAGACATCTGGGTGTGGGTGCTGTTTGGCGTTGTTATCTCTGTGCTCTTTAATCCCGCAATAGTATTCTTTCAACGCTTTCGAATTCCGCGAGTCATTGCAACACTCGGAGTGTACCTCTTTGTTCTTGGTATTATTGGGGTAATGATTTCGACAACGGCCCCGTTTTTTGTTTTGGAAGGGAAGAGGTTTATCCAGCTTGTGCCCGAATACCTCAGCACAATTTCTCCTTTCTTGCAGGGGGTGGGAGTGGCGGCGTTTGAGGACGTACAAACCATGATTGAGATGCTCGTTGGGGGAGCTGAGATGATGGCAACCAGCGCTTTTAACGCGCTTTTTGCGGTATTTGGTGGCATTGTCTCCACGCTTTTTATTGTTTCTGTTGCCATCTTTCTCTCTCTGGATGAGCAGGGAATAGAGCGGGCAATCCGGTTGCTGTTTCCCAAAAAACAGGAAGCGCTGGCGCTTGATGTATGGGAGAAATCTCAGAGCAAAGTATCTGGATGGTTTACCTCTCGGGTGATCAGTTGTATTTTTGTGGGGGCCGCTACATCCGTTGCCCTCCTAATCTTCCAGGTACAGTATCCGTTTTCTCTTGGACTATTTTCGGGAGTACTGAATTTTATCCCATACATTGGTCCTTTGGTGGCCGCCATACTTATTGGCATTATTGTAGCGTTGGAAGATCTGGCGCGTGCGGGAGTTGTCTTAATTGCTTTTATGGTTGTCCAAATGTTGGAGAACGCGGTTATCCTGCCCTTGCTTTCCCGTAAATTTGTTGGAATCTCTCCCGTTATTGTGATTGTTGCTCTTGCTGTTGGAGGAAACTTATGGGGCGCTATGGGGGCCGTTCTCTCAATTCCTTTGGCTGGCATCATTGTTTCTTTCTTTGGGGATTTTTTGCGGAAGCGCAAAGAACGAGAAGAGGTGCCGGTTATCCTATGACAGGCTCTCTCTTTGTGGTTGCAACTCCAATTGGAAACCTGGAGGACATCTCCGAGCGCGCACTCCGCGTTCTTAGGGAGGCTGATATTATACTGTGCGAAGACACGAGAAAGACAATGAAACTCCTCTCCCGATATGCTATTACATCATCTCTGTTGAGTTACCACCAGCATAGCTCGCAAGAGAAGATGGAGCGCGTTCTCTCACTTTTGCTTGAAGGAAAAACTGTGGCTCTGGTAACTGACTCGGGAACTCCGGGAATCTCAGATCCCGGAAACGAACTCCTAACCTTTCTTCTTGAGAAAGACAGTACGCTGAATATTATTCCTGTTCCCGGAGCTTGCGCTTTGGCAACCATAGTATCTGTGGCGGGGTTTCCCATGAATGCGTTTCTGTTTTTGGGGTTTCCTCCCCAAAAGAATAAGCGCAAAAAGTTTTTTGCCGAAGCCGCAACCTCTTCTGTTCCAATTGTGCTGTACGAATCTCCTCACCGCATTGAGAAAACTCTTGTGGACTTGCGAGAAGCCATGGGAGATCCTGAAGTTGTGGTGGGCAGAGAGCTTACAAAAGTATTTGAGACGATATACAGGGGAAAGGTTTCAGAGGTGTTACCCTCTCTTATGAAAAAAGGAGAATTTGTTATTGTTGTGAAACCGCAAAAAGTATGAACAGATTTACCATTACAACCAGTATTGCCTATACAAATGCTCCCCCCCATATTGGGTTTGCGTTGGAACTTATACAGGCCGATGTGCTCGCCCGTTTCCATCGGCAGAAGGGATCTCAGGTATTTTTTTTAACAGGAACAGATGAGCATGGCATGAAGATTGCGAGATCTGCGGAAAGCGCTTCTCTTCCCCCGCAGGCATTTGTTGATAAAGTTGCGGGAACATTCCGCGAGCTTGCGAAGCTTCTCCTTGTTTCCAATGACGACTTCATTCGTACAACAGACAAGGAGCGCCACTGGCCAAGCGTGCGAAAGATGTGGGAGAAACTACAAGAAAGCGGAGACGTGTATAAGAAAGTGTACGAGGGGTTGTACTGTGTTGGATGTGAGACGTTTGTTACTGAGAAAGACTTGGTGGGGGAACTCTGTCCTATTCATAAGAAGAAACCCGAACTCATCCAAGAGGAGAATTACTTCTTTAGGCTCTCAAGGTATGGAGAGAAAATTGCGCAAGCATTGCGGGAGGGAACCATGAAGATTGTTCCCGAGCATCGAACGCAAGAAGTTCTGAATTTTATTGAACAGGGACTAGAAGATATTAGCGTTTCCCGATCAACTAACGTTCTCTCGTGGGGCATTCCCGTGCCGGAAGACAGTAGTCAGGTATTTTATGTTTGGCTGGATGCCTTAACCAACTACATTTCGGCGCTTGACTATGCAAACGAAGGGGAAGCGTTTCAGGGGTTTTGGCCTGCTGATGTACACTGCATTGGAAAAGACATCTTACGATTTCATGCAATCATATGGCCTGCCATGCTCCTTTCTGCGGGCGTTGCGTTGCCAAAGAGCATTTTTGTTCACGGGTTTCTCACAGTAGACGGGCAGAAGATGTCCAAGAGTATTGGTAATGTCGTTGACCCTTTTGAGCTCATTCAGAAATACGGGGCGGATGCGGTACGATACTTTTTTCTGCGGGAGATTCCTCCCACGGAGGATGGAGACTTCTCTCAAGAAAAACTTGAAGGAAGGTACAACGCTGATTTGGCGGGAGGATTGGGGAATCTGCTCTCTCGTGTGCTTGCTATGGCAGAAAAACAGGAGGTAAAAGCAAAGAAAGAAATTGCCAATCAGCAGACGCGGGAGTGGGTGGAGAAAACAAAGCAAGAAGTGGAGCATTCTTTGGGAGATTTCCGCTTTCATGACGCGTTAGCTACAATCTGGGAGCTCATCTCGCACGCGGATCGTCGTATTGATAAGGAGCGTCCATGGGAGGGGGGCAAAGAATCCGAGTCCGCAATCTCCGATCTCTTACTTGTTCTGCGAGAAATCTCAGACCTTCTTGTACCGTTTCTCCCTCAAGCGTCAGAGAGTATTAAAGAACAGCTTTCAGGGGATAATCGAAAACCCCTCTTTCCCCGTATATTGTGAAGTGCGAAGCTTAATCATATCCAAAGAATCTTGACAGGGGTATGTAATTTGCTATGATGCTGGCTATGCAGAGCAAGATACGAACAA
>JAUYJR010000032.1 GCA_030699255.1 bacterium
CATTGGAGAGAATGCCAACGCGTATCTTGTGGCATCTGCAATACGGGGCGGACTGTTGGCCGAATCATGCGTTAAAACCAGCTCCCCCGCGGAGGCGGGTAGGTATGTTGCTCGCATTCTGCGCCAAGGAGATGTTGTGCTTGTGAAGGGATCTCAAAATGGTGTATTTTCGGAAGAGGCCTTGGTGCTCATGCTTAAACATCCAAGTGACAGGAAAAACCTTGTCCGTCAGAGCTCTTCATGGATGGTTATAAAACGGAGGCAGTTTGGGGATATTGCGTGAATAGGAAGACATGTGAGAAGATGCGTGTATGGAGAAAGTCAATCTCATGCGCCAAGTCAAAGAGGATGTAGTTGCTCTTGTTTCTTCTCCTCTCTATGCTGAGCGAATAGCAAATAAGGTATTTCCTGTTATTGGAGAAGGGAGCCATAATGCCTCTATTATGTTTATTGGAGAGGCTCCGGGCAAAAATGAGGCCGCAACGGGGAGGCCGTTCTGTGGGGCTTCGGGCAGAATACTTGATGAGTTATTACTATCAGCCGGTATTGCGCGGGAACAGGTATATATTACAAATATTGTAAAAGATCGTCCGCCGGGAAACAGAGATCCGTTTCCTGAAGAAATTGAGGCGTACGCTCCGTTTCTTGATAGGCAAATTGCCATTATCCAACCCAAGGTATTGGCCACGCTTGGAAGATTTTCCATGGAGTACGTTATGAGTAGGTATGGGCTTTTGGGAGAGCTGAAACCCATTAGCGTGTTGCACGGAAAGGTGTTTCAGGGGAAGGCTCCGCACGGAGAGGTGTTGGTGGTTCCTCTGTACCATCCTGCGGTTGCTATTTACGGAGCATCAAAGAAGGACACACTTAAAGAAGACTTTCGCGTATTGCAAGCATACCTATAATGTCCTGAGTCCTTCGATTGCACTCAGGATAAACTCCGTCGAAGGGTTCAGGATGACAGGAAGAGGTTGTGTGAAAGAGGGATGTTGGGGTTGACAAGGGGGCGGTAGCGTGATAAAAAAACCATGTTCTTGGTGTCCGTCTGTGGCGGACATTCTTTACTATATAACACCTATTTTATGATTGATTTGAAAAATCTCAACCTCCTCATGAGTCACCTTGCAGAAGAAAAGGGGCTATCAAAGGAGCAGGTTATGGAGGCATTGGAGACCTCTCTTGCGGCAGCATACAAGAAGGAGTACGGCAAACGAGGGCAACATGTTATAGCCACACTCAACACCGAAACGGGAGACATGAGTTTTAAACTGTCTCTCTTGGTGGTGGATGATACAACGATTTATTCGGAGCAGGAATTGGAACAACTCAAAGAAAGAACGGAAGATATTGAAGAAGAGAGGAAGATTCGCTTTAACTCGGATCGCCACATTATGTTTGAGGAGGCAAAAAAGCTGGACAAGAGTGCCGTCCTTGGGGAGGAGTTACAGTTGCCTCTCGAAACTCATACGGATTTTGGCAGAATTGCGGCCCAGACGGCAAAGCAGGTAATCTTACAGAAAGTGAGAGAGGCTGAGCGTGAGATGATTCTAAAAGAATACCGGGAGAAAGAGCATCAGATTGTTTCGGGATCCGTGCAACGCGTAGAAGGGCGCGTTATATTTATTGATCTTGGCAAGACGCTTGGCTTATTGCCTAGGGAGGAACAGATTCCCGGAGAATTCTACCGTCCGGGTCAGAGGCTTCGCTTTTACGTTGAGAGCGTGCAGGATACACCCCGAGGTCCAAATATCCGCCTCTCTCGCTCTCATCCGTTGTTTGTTTCCAAGCTGTTTGAAATGGAGGTTCCCGAAATTTTGGCAGGTTCTCTTGAGGTAAAAGCCATTATGAGGGAGCCGGGGTCCCGCACTAAAGTTGCTGTTTCTTCGCTTAGCCAAGAGGTTGATCCAATTGGAGCAATGGTGGGCCAGCGCGGAACAAGAGTCTCTGCCGTTATTAACGAGCTTGGGGGGGAGAAGATTGATATCATCCAGTGGTCTGAGGATCCCGAGACATATATTACCAGCTCTCTTTCCCCTGCAAAAGTTCTTCAAGTGGAACTCCATGACCAGAATCGGGCCGCTGCAATTGTTGCGGAAGACCAGCTCTCTCTTGCCATTGGAAGAGATGGCCAGAATGTGAGGCTTGCCGCCCGCCTTACGGGATGGAAGATTGACATTCGAACCACAGGGGGCAAGGAGGTGGCAATGGAAGAACATGGAGCATTGGAAGAAGATCAGAAGGAATAGCATGGAAACAACCGTTACACCAAAATCAAAAACAGAGGTATGCATTGAGATTGAGCTGTCTCCTGAAGAGCTCTTGCGGTACAAGGAAAAGGCTGTAGAAGATCTTGCAAAAGGGTTGCGGGTAGAAGGATTTCGCCCCGGAAAAGTTCCGCACGACATAGCTCGCGCAAAACTTGGGGAAGAAGCCATTCTTGTAGAGGCTGCCGATAAGGCGGTTAATGATAACTATTCCAAAACCATTCAGGAGCGAGAAATAGAAGTGGTTGGAGAGCCTGATGTTTCTGTTCTTTCCCTTAAAGAGGGAGAGCCGTTTCGCTTTCAGGTTTCCGTTGCGCATATTCCCCCTTTTGATCTTCCCGATTATCAAAAAATTGCATCGTTATGTGCCCGTAAAGAAGTGGTAGTGGAGGAGTCTGAGATAGATCGCGCCCTTGAGTGGCTCCAAAAAAACAGAGCTGGAGAAAATGAAACTCTTCCTCTGCTTACCGATGAGTTTGCGCAATCTCTTGGTCAATTTTCTTCCCTATCCGAACTAAAGGAGAGTGTGGGAGAAGGGTTAAAACAGGAGAAGGAGATGCAAGAAACGGATCGCCTGCGCCAGGATATTCTGGAGCGCATTGGAGAAGAAACAGCCATAGAGCTTCCTCCCGTTCTTATAGAGCGGGAACAGCGAGCAATGCTTGATCGTGTAAAATATGGCGTTCAGGCCCAGCTCAATATTTCATTTGAGGATTATCTGGAAAAAATGAAAAAGACGGAAGAGCAGCTCTTGGAGAGTATGCGAGAAGATGCCCGGAAACGCGCCGTAAACTATCTGGTTCTGCGTGAGATTTCTAAGCGGGAGCAGATTGCTCCTACTAAAGAAGAAATTGAGAAGGAAGAGGAAGTTATCTTGTCCCAGTATCGGGGAGAGAAGAAAGGGCAGAAGACTCTTGATGCGGAGCGCGTGCGTGCGTATACTGAAAGTGCTATTCGGACAGAAAAAACCTTTTGTTTCCTTGAAGCATTAATAAAGCAATCATAGAACTATGTATTTTGTTCCAACAGTTATAGAAAAGACGCAGTACGGGGAGCGAGCGTACGATATCTACTCCCGTCTCCTAAAAGATCGCATTATCTTTTTGGGAGTTCCCATCTCGGACTCCGTGGCAAATTCCATTATTGCCCAGCTCCTTTTCTTGAACGCGCAGAGCGCAACCAAGGGCATTCAGGTGTACATCAACAGTCCCGGAGGATTGGTAACGGCTGGTCTTGCGATTTATGACACTATGCAGCATATCAAGGCTCCCGTATCCACTGTTTGTGTTGGGGTAGCGGCCTCCATGGGAGCTGTTTTGTTGGCTGCGGGCGAGAAGGGAAAAAGGTTCTCGCTTCCCAACGCTCAAATCATGATGCACCAACCCATGGGTGGCGCGCAAGGACAGGCAACGGAGATTGAGATAACCGCAAAACAGATTATAAAAATTAGAGAACGGCTCAACAAGATTCTGTCTGATCGCACGGGTCAGCCTCTGGAGCGCGTGGAAAAAGACACAGACAGAGATTTCTACCTCACCGCGCAGGAAGCCTTGGAGTACGGCCTGGTGGATAAAGTTATTGCGTGATCTAAGGCGCAAAATGCTAGAATGCACAAAACCCCGCTTATCGCGGGGTTTTGACATGCGCTCAAAACCTGGTATGATAGCAGTATAACCATAACTATTGGCCTTTGGATTTCATGATACAAGTCCAATCGATCAATCGAACGCATGAACGCCATAACCCTCATTACTGGAGGCGGAGTTTTGTTTCTTGTGGGAGCGTTCTTGGGATATGTCATTCGCCAGTCTATTGCGCGCAAGCAGGCAGGTTCCGTGGAGCAACGTCTTGCTCTTCGGGTGGCGCAAGCAGAGAAGGAGCATGAGCGTATTATTGAAGGAGCGCGACAGGAGGCAAAAGGAGTTCTCCAAGCAACCAAGCAGGAAGAAGACGAGAGGAGAAATTCTCTCCTCAAGACAGAACAAATTCTCTTAAAACGAGAGAGTGTTTTGGATCAGAAAATTTCTGATTTTGAGACAAAAGAACAGCATATAAGAGATCGTGCGGATCGTTTGCAGAAGACGGAGCAGGAGCTTGATCAGGAGAGAAAATCTATTATTGCAAAACTGGAGAATATTTCCGGTCTTACGCAGGAGCAGGCAAAGGAAGAAATCCTCAAGAACGTTGAGGTTGTTCATCAGCGAGATATTGCAACTCGCTTCAAAAAGATGGAGGCGGAGGGAGAGGAGCGCTTTGAGAGGCGGGCAAAGGAAATTCTTGCATATGCGATTCAGCGAACCGCGGTTTCGCAGGTTCATGAAATTACCACCACTACGGTTTCTCTTCCCTCAGAAGATATTAAAGGAAAGATTATTGGAAAAGAAGGGAGAAATATTCGAGCGTTGGAGCGAGCCGCGGGGGTGGAAATTGTTGTTGACGATACTCCGGAGTCCGTTGTTATCTCCGGTTTTGATCCGTTAAAGCGCCACATTGCCAAGACAGCCCTTGAACGCCTTATGAAAGATGGGCGAATTCATCCGGCCCGCGTGGAGGAGGTTGTTCAGGAAGTTGAGAAAGAAATAGAACAGCAGGTAAAGGAAGCCGGGGAAGCCGCCGTGTATGACGTTGGCATTGTGGGGTTAGATCCCAAGCTGGTACATGTGCTGGGGCGCTTGAGATTCCGCAGTAGTTATGGGCAGAACGTACTCCTGCATTCTATTGAGGTGGCTCACCTAGCTTCGGCATTGGCCTCTGAGTTGGGAATAAACGTTGGAATAGCAAAGAAGGCGGGTCTCTTGCATGACATTGGAAAGGCGCTGGATCATCAGGTTGAGGGATCTCACGTGGATATTGGCATACGGGTGCTTGAGAAATTTGGCGTAGAGAAAGAGGTGATAGACGCCATGAAATCCCACCATGAGGACTATCCCTACGAATCCATTGAAGCCATTGTTGTGCAGACGGCTGATGCCATATCAGGATCTCGTCCGGGGGCAAGAAAGGATTCCGTAGAGAACTATCTCAAGCGCATTGGGGAGCTGGAACACATGGCAGCTTCCTTTGAGGGAGTTGAAAAAGCGTATGCCATTCAGGCGGGTCGCGAGATACGCGTGTTTGTTACTCCTCAAAAGATTGATGATGTTGGAACACAAAAACTTGCTCGAGAGATTGCTTCTCGTATTGAGGAGGAGCTCCGATATCCGGGAGAAATTAAGGTAACAGTGATTCGAGAAAACAGGTTTGTAGACTACGCAAGATAGCGTAATGAGATAGGAGCAGAAAGCCCATGAACATTCATGGGCTTATTTGCTGCTTGCGAGAATGCGTCTTTCCCACAAAATTCCCGTGCAAACCGCAAGTAAGAGAATGAGAAGATAAAGGGAAAAGAGAGTGCCAAAGGAGTATTCGGCAATATGGTTCATTGCAAACGCAACATACCATGAAGAGAGCGCCAAGGATCCTGCAATAAATGTAGGACGTCGGAACTGTTCTGTGGGGGATGGCTTTCCTATTTCTTTCTTGAACGGCACAATGGCAAGAAACGGAGCGCAGAGAATCATGAGACCTGCTCCCGTAACAGCTACCACAAAAAGGGAGATCATCTGTAGGAGAAATGGACCCGACTGTCCAAGCGTGATGGGATCTAAAATGTAGAAAGCAAACTGGCTCATCATAGTGAGAGCGAGTCCCGCCCATATTATTTCAGAAACTCCTTTCCACGCGTTTATCTCATTGTCACTCAGCTTCCTATCTTCCAGAAAAGCAAAAAAAAGAAAGGCGGTGGCGGTAGAACCCCCCATTCCCAGAATAAAGCCGAGCATTTGCGTCATGGCAATGAGAGGAGCAATATTTGTGAGGAGCGTAATAGCCGGTTCCAGGCTAATGAGCGACATAATGAATATGGTCATGGAAAACGTGGAGGCGAGGATGCACCAAATGCACCATTGGCGCAATAGTACTGCCTGCACAAACAGGAGATAGCAGGAAAAGAAAAACGCCCCCATGGTTAAGAGCATAATAGCAGTAAGCATAATCTGAGAGAGGAGATAGGGAGCAAACAGGAGAAACGAGTATCCCAGAAGTACAAGGAAAAAGTAGAACATTCCAAGGTACTCCAGAGAAATGCCAAAGAATTTTGAGTATCGGCTTGTCACAACGGCGTTGCAGTTAGATCCTGTGGGGCATACCAGGTGCCCTTTGTTTTTCTTGGTGATATAAATGTTTGTTGCCACCCCCAATCCTCCGAGAGCCGCAACCATGACAAACGCATAGAATCCTTGGGGTTTTTGCATGAAAACGGTAAAAAAGAATCCACCCACTCCCATAAAGAGTAAAATAAAGTAGAGGAGAATCTTGTCAGAAAATAGTGGAATCTTCATGGTGTTGGAGCGGAGCACAGAATTTGTGTATTCAAATTCTGAACATTACCCCGTGTTGGAAGATAGGAGCGAACGGCGCTTGCGGGAAGTGAGCGACATAAGAAACCGAAGGTGTCTTAAGCCGGGGGTCGGGGTAATGTTGGAGCGGGTGAGGGGAATCGAACCCCTAGCTTCAGCTTGGAAAGCTGAGGTATTGCCATTATACGACACCCGCGCTCTGTTTTTGTCGGGCCGCCCAGAATCGAACTGGGTCTGCCTGCTCCCAAAGCAGGTGTACTACCAGCATACGCCGGCCCGGGAACTGTTGTATGAGTGCGGGAACATTCTCTGTTTATCATCTTTGCGTGTGTCGGTCAATGTGGTATGATGCGCCCAATGAACAAAGGAAGTTTCTCTCTTGATCCGTTTAGCCAGTGCCGAGGATACGGCATTCCTCTCTGGCAATGCCCTCAGTTCCTGTTCCTTATCATGGGATGTATCATTATCGCTTCTTCTGTTCTCTCGTTTGTACTGGGAAGGCAATATATTGTAGATCCCCATGTTGTTGTCTCTCTTGTACTCGCCCTTACGGCCATACTTCTTGTTATTGCGTTTGTGATTACACATAGTTTTGAAAAGCTCGCCCAATCAAACCGTCTCAAATCCGAATTCATCAGTATTGTGTCCCACCAGCTACGGTCCCCCATCTCAAATCTTCAATGGACGCTTGACTATATGATGTCGGGAAGGGCGGGATCTATCAAGGGAGAACAAACGGAGTACTTCCGAATCTTGAAAGACAATTCGGCCCGCATGCAGCAACTTGTTAACGACCTGCTCGTTGTTTCCCGTATCCAGCAGGGAACATTTGCATTGCGAGATCAGGATATTCAATTTTCCGACTTGGTAGACAGCTTGGTTGCGGAATTTCTCCCATTTGCCCGCGCCTCAAACGTAGAGCTTGTTGTGGAAGAGCAGGATCCTTCCATCTTTGTTTTTCAGGATCCAACGCATGTTCGTGGCATTGTCTCAAATCTTATAGACAACGCCATTCGGTACTCAAAGAAACAAGAGGAGAAAACAGGGAAAAGCAGGGTTGTCATCCGTTATTGTATGCAGGATTCCTTTCTTAGGGTAGAAGTTGAAGACAGTGGGGTTGGCATTCCCAAACAAGATCAGAAGTATATCTTTGAGAAGTTCTTTCGCTCAGACAACGCGCTCAAACACCAGACACGAGGATCGGGATTGGGGCTATATATTGCAAAATCAATCGCGGAAAAAATGGGAGGATCTATTGGATTTAGATCCGCCCAAAACAAAGGGTCGATATTTTGGTTTCTACTGCCTAACGCGCGCAAAAAGGTGTAACTCATTATGAAAACAATACTATTTATTGAAGACGAGTCGGCTCTCCAAAAAACAATCGGAGGAGCTCTTGGAGAAGATGCGGAAGTTATTTCCGCGCTGGATGGAGAGATTGGTGTTCGGCTTGCCAAAAAAAGACTGCCCGATCTTGTTCTCTTGGATCTTGTGTTGCCAAAGAAAGACGGATTTCAAGTACTCCGAGAGCTAAAAGAAGATCCGGCAACGGCAAGCATTCCGGTTATTGTGTTAACAAACCTGGAAGATATGAAAGATGTTCAGCGAGCGCTTGATCTGGGAGCAACCACCTATCTGGTAAAGTCGAACTACCAATTGGAGGATGTTTTGGCAAAAGTGCGAGAAATAGTAGAACTGTAATACTATGCGTGTAGAGCCTCAGCAACTCAAGGCGTTCCTCATGGATGCGGAGCTGGTCTCGGAAGAGCAGTTCAAAGAAGCCCAAGAAACAGCAAAGAAAACCCAAAAACGCCTGGGAGATGTTCTTGTTGCCAAAGGATTTGTTTCTCAGGAAGATCTCATTAAGATGGAAGCTTACATCCTTGGTATTCCTTTTGTAAACTTGGGGGAGGAAAAGATTGATGCTGAAGTGTTGAAAATTATTCCTGAACCAATCGCAAAATCTCATAGCATTGTTGCGTTTAGAAAAAAAGGAAGAGACCTTGAAGTTGCTATGCTGGATCCCGAAGATCTTGCCACTATAGACTTTATCCGAAAAAAGGCGAATCTTCGCATTTTAGCCCGTCTCACAACCCCCGAGAGCATGAAAAAGGCGCTCCTGCAGTACTCAAAGACGCTTTCCGCGGAGTTTGGAGATATTATTCAGAAAGAAGTAACCGGCATCCAGGCTTTTCAAGAGAAAGGAGGAGAGGCTCAAGAAGCGGAAGAACTGGAAAAGGTTGCGGAGGAAATTCCCGTTATCCGTATTGTTGATACGCTCTTAAAACATGCCATTCTCCAGCGAGCTTCCGATATCCATATTGAACCCGAAGAAAAAGAGGTAGTGGTGCGCTACCGCATTGACGGCATTCTGCGCGATGCAATGGTGCTTCCCCGGCAGGCTGCTTCCGGGTTGGTGGCGCGCATAAAGGTGCTTTCAAATCTTAAACTTGATGAGCATCGTCTCCCCCAAGACGGGAGATTTAAAATTGAGACAGATGAGTATCGCTACTCTGTTCGTGTTTCCGTTCTCCCTATTCTTGATGGAGAAAAGATTGTTATGCGTCTGCTTCCGGAAACATCCCGGGCGTTTACCCTGGAAGAGCTTGGGGTTAGAGGAGAGTCTCTTGAGATTGTTCAGAAGAGCCTTCGCCGGCCTACTGGCATGATACTGGTTACCGGTCCTACGGGATCCGGAAAAACCACAACGCTCTATTCCATGATGGAGATATTAAATACGCCCGAGGTGAATATCTCCACGGTGGAAGATCCTATTGAGTATCGCATGCCTCGTATAAACCAAACACAGGTTCGTCCGGAGATTGGGTTGACGTTTGCTTCGGGCCTGCGCTCTCTCTTGCGTCAAGACCCCGACATTATCATGGTTGGGGAGATTCGGGACACGGAAACCGCCAAGCTCGCCATTAACGCGTCCCTCACGGGGCATCTGGTGCTCTCTACTCTCCATACTAATACGGCTGCGGGAACTATTCCTCGTCTGCTGGATATGGAAGTTGAGCCGTTTCTCATCTCCTCTACACTCAATGTAGTGATGGCGCAACGGCTGGTGCGAAGATTATGCGAAGAGAAGGAGGAGTATCGGCTCAGCAAAAAAGAACTGCATCGATTGGCCCAGTATGTGGATTTTGAAACGGTTGCAATGATCCTAAAAGAGGAAGGTGTACTAAAGAAAGGAGAAGGAATTGAAGATGTTGTATTTTTCCGGCCCAAAGCATCTTCAAGCTCAGAGGACGGGTATAAGGGAAGATCCGGTATCTATGAAGTGTTGCAGGTTACAGAAACCATTAAGCATTTGGTGAGCAGTGGAGCAACTTCTGATGAGATTCAGGCGCAAGCGGTGAAAGAAGGTATGAGAACCATGATGGAAGATGGCATGGTAAAAGCGGCTCAAGGAGTTACTTCTATAGAAGAGGTGCTGAGAGTTATTATTGAGTAGCATAGAACACGAGATGCAGAAATGTCGCTCAGAGATACCACTTTCGGGAACCGACCCTCAAAATCCCTGCGAGATTTTGGGGTCTGCGCTCTCAAGCGTTTGTCCTCGCTATCGCTCGGAACCGTGCCAAACGCTTTCCGAGAGCTTCCCGATAAGTGGCATCTCTTCGCTTTGTTTACTTCATGGCATTGTGGTTTTCTATAATACTATCGCAAAGCGATACCACAATTTTGACTTTTGATATTTGACTTTTCTTTTATGCCCCTCTACTCATATACCGCAGTTTCTTCAAGTGGTGAGCATTCCTCAGGAGATCAAGAAGCTCCAAATGAACGGGAACTTGCCCGTCTTTTGCGCGAAGAAGGGCATATTGTTGTTTCTGTTGTGGAGAAAGATTCAAGAAAAGAGTTGAAAATTCTTACCCTCATCAATGACTCTCTGGGAGCAATCTCCGGAGTACCGCTCATTGAGAAAATTGTGTTTCTCAAAAATATCCAGGTAATGGTGGGATCCGGCCTGAGTCTTCCAAGAGCTTTGAGCGTGAGTATGGCTCAGACAAAAAACAAGAGGTTTAAAAACGCTCTCTCATCCATTAAAGAAGATATCATTCAAGGAAAGACGCTTTCCGAATCAATGGAGAAGTTCCCCAACATTTTTTCCGAATTGTTCTCTCACATGATACGAGCGGGGGAAGAATCGGGAGGACTTGATCAGGTTATTACAAATCTCATTCTCCAACTGGAACGAGAGTATGATATAAAGGCAAAGATTAAGGGAGCTCTTGTGTATCCCGCGGTTGTGTTTGTTGCCATGATTGGCATAGCAGCTCTTATGCTCATTGTTGTTGTGCCTCAGCTTGAAGAAACATTTCGGGAATTGGGAGCTGAGCTTCCCGCAACCACGCGAGCAATCATAGCCATAAAAAACTTCCTCTTTTCCTTTTGGCACGTGCTTCTCTTTGCTGGTATCGCGGGAACCGTGGGTTACCTTGCATTCCGAAGAACGCCAAGAGGAAAGAGAATGGAGGCAAGGGTATTTCTCTTTCTTCCCATTGTCGGCGATATGACAAGGAAAGTAAATGCGGCGCTTGCGGTTCGCACACTCAGTTCTCTCATCTCCGCGGGAGTTCCCATAGCACAATCTTTGGAAATTACAGCTGCTGTGGTGTCAAACGGGTATTTTTCGGACTCACTTCTGGAAGCTGCTCGGAATATTCGGAAGGGAGAGAAGTTGTCTGAAACGCTTCAAAAATACGAAGCCCTGTACCCCGTTCTTGTTTTGCAAATGTTGGAAGCGGGAGAGGAAACAGGAAAGACTGCGGATATCTTCCGCCAGCTTGCCGATTTCCTTGAAGCGGAAGTAAGTACAATGGTAAAGAACCTTTCCTCTCTGATTGAGCCTATACTCATGCTTTTTATTGGCGTGGGAGTGGGGTTCTTTGCCATTTCCATGCTCCAGCCCATGTATTCCATGTTGCGACAGATTAACTAATGAGAGCCTTTACTCTTATTGAAATCCTTATTGCATTTGCCATCGTCTCCATTCTGTTGGGGATTGGGATGGTGTCTCTTCGGTCGTTTCAGGCACAGGCGGATATACATCGGGGAACCCAAGAAGTCCTCTCTGTGCTCAGACTGGCTCAGAACAAGACAGTTGCTTCGGAAGATGCGCGCTCCTACGGCGTATTCTTTGATGAAGTAGGAAACTTTACGCTTTTTCAGGGGAGTTCATACGAAACAAGAACTATAAGTTTTGATATTATGTACCAGCTTCCCTCGTCTGTTGCGTTTTCCAGTATTTCTCTTGGGGAAGGAAAGGAAGTGGTCTTCTCTCGCGTAACAGGGGGAGCTATTCCAGGAGGGTTTTTCTCTCTCCAGTCTCGTACGCGTCCCTTGCTTCAAGAAACAATTACAATATCTGAAGCTGGCGTTTTATCTGTGGGCGGTTCAGAGGATGATCTAAACGAGAGCCGTTTGATTGATTCTCGCCACATGCATATTCCCTACCAAGGAAGAGAAATCACCCTCACAGAAAATATCGTTTTACGGTTTATTAATAATGAGCTTAACGAAATAATTGAAGAAATTCCCGTGGGAGATAATCTTGCAAACGGCCAAGTATTTTGGGAAGGAGTTGTGGATGTTGGGGGAGA